>NZ_JACFYJ010000043.1:0-69544 GCF_037126505.1 Paraburkholderia bengalensis | reverse complement strand
CGCGGACGCGGCGGCGGCTCGCGGCGCGCCTGCGCGGCCGCCTGAGCATTGGCCTGCGCGCCCGAAGCGGGAGAAGCGGAAGACGACGCCGAAGCAGCGGGACGCGACGGCGCGGCGGCGGCGGCTTCGCGTTCCTTGCGCGCGAGCCACTCGTCGTGTTCCTTGCGTTGCGCGGGGTCGCTCAGGACCGCATAGGACGCGTTAATGATTTTCATCACCCGCTCGGCATCGGGATCATCGATCCGCCGGTCAGGATGATATTTCTGACTCAAGGTCTTGTAGGCCGCGCGGATCACCTCTTGAGGCGCGTCGCGCGAAACCTTCAGATTGTCGTAATGGCTGTGAATCTTCACGCCCTTCCCCGATCGCCGTGCTGGTATTTTCTGATAATTCTACGCGAGCAAAACACGCACCGTCCGCCAACAAGTCGAACGCCTGCGTTCGAAACGCCGTTTGGTCCAGGCCGATTTTTTCGGCGGATGCGCCGCCGGGTTTCGCCGCCGGGTTTCGCCGCTGGTTCTTGCCGCCGGGCTGCGCCGCAAGGCGCTTCATGCAGCGCGGCACCTGCTTTTCAGGCGGTTCTCCGGTCCCGCACCCGCGCTGCCGCCGATTCTCCCTCTTCGTGACGCCGTTGCTGCTCGATCCAGATTTCGCTGTCGGGAAACCAGAACGCGCTTTGCAATGGCGGCACGGCCAGCCTGACGGGCAACGATGGACTGAATATCTTCGACCACGCCGACAGATACGACGGCGTCTTGACGAGATACCCGCAGCTTGCGAGCAGCAGGCTCGCGACGAGCGCCTCGCGCCCGATCGCGAGTCCCGGATGTCCGCTGAAATGCACGGGCGTGTCGCCCGTCGACAGCAGGCGCGCGGGCGCGACGCTGACGGGCACGGCGAACGCGCGCTTGACGAAGAAATCGAGGAACGCCTGTTCGTCGCTCGACACGAAGAGGTTCGTCAGCTGCGGCTGCTCGGCGAGCGTCCTGTCGATCAGGCTGCAAAAGTCTTCCCAGCCGATCGTGTGTGCTTCGAGCTTCTTGTCGGTACCGCGAAAATGCACCCCGAGCGTGGCCGCGCCGATGCCCAGCCGCGCACGGATCGCCTCCACTTCCGCGCGGATCGGCGCAGCGGGCTGGTAGTGCGCGTGGAACAGCGCGCTCGAGCGCTTCAGTTCGAGCCGCGGCTCGTAGCGCCGGCGAAACCCGAGTCCGCCGAGATCGTGCACGACCGACGTGCGCAGCCGCATGCTCGCGCCCGGCCGCTGCGACGTATCGACGGTGTCGAAAAAAGTCGAAAACCAGTCGACCTTGCCTTCCGCATCGCCGTAAATCCCGCCGCGCGCGGAAATGAGCGGCGTCAGGCGCCGTTCCTCGCAATACATCAGGATGAACAGCACCATCTGCATCACGGAGAAAAAGCCCGAATGCGCGCGAATCTCAATGGCGAAATAGCCGCGGTTCAACCGTTGTTGCGCGTGCAGCGAGATACGGCCCGGCGTGCTGATGGAATTCTTGAAGCGTTCGCTGCGCCGGATATGTCTCGCAATGTCGATCAGCTTGTTCAACATGCCACGTCTCTCTCACTCTCCGGGCAGCGCTCCCGGTAAGGCGTTTGTTATCGACGTATCCGGCTCGTGGCGGCGAGGCGCGCATCATACGGTGCCTGTCCTGCGCGACTCGCTTGTTATCCCGGCCGAATGGCGGGCGTAATGCAAATTCGGCCAGCCAGTAGACGTATTGCGTCATGCGCCATCTTATCGGGCAGAAGTGCAACGGTCGAGGCATCGCGCGACGGCAATGTGCGGCATCAAACACAGCCTATCGGGCGCGCTAATCGTATGAATTTAAAGGGGTTTTTGCGAACATGCAGGAACTTCACCGAAATCAGGGCGAAAACACGCGCAACCGTGCGTTGCGCGCGTTCTGCCACACAATGGGCGGCCTGGACGCGAGTGCTCAAGAGCGTTTTGCCGGATGCTCGCATCGGCTGGCGAATGCGCGCACAGGGTCGGCGGGCGGGATCAACCTTTCATGTCGACCCAGATGCGGCCCCAGGCGGTCGCGTACCTGAGCGCCTGCTCGCCGTCGTAGAAGAAGTCGAGTGCGTGGAAAGTTCGCGGCGGCAGACCCGGCTTTTCGATGATCAGGTCAGCGGTGTGCAGGCCATCGTCGGTCACTGCAGCACTGGCTTGCAGGCGATAGCCTCGGTGTGTCGTCAGCATGGGAATAGTCATTGATACCAACAATCTGGCTTCAAGGGAGATAGCGGGCGGCGCCCCCGCGCCCCCATACGGCAGGCTCCGCGCATCCCGCCGGTCTCACGCTTGCTCTCAGGCCAGAACTCGCATTATCGCGAGGCGTCGTTACTGTTCAGTGACGGCCGGCATTTTTTGCACGCCGGCCGTTTTTGTGCATTTTTTCTGATCAATCGGCGAGCGGCTTGCCCGAAGCGTCCTTGACCTTCGCCTTCCATTGCGCGCGGATTGCCGACACGACGGCATCCGGCAGCGGGATGTAGTCGAGTTCCTGCGCGTCCTGGGTGCCGTTCCTGAATGCCCAGTCGAAGAACTTGAGCGTCTCCTTGCCGCGCTCCGGCTTGTCCTGAGACGAATGCAGGAGCACGAACGTCGCGCCGACGACGGGCCACGCGTCCTTGCCCGGCTCGTTGGTCAGGATCTGATAGAACGACTTCGACCACTCGGCGCCCGCCGCGGCCGCCTTGAACGTATCTGTCTTCGGCTCGACGACGGCGCCCGCCGAGTTCTTCAGCGACGTGTAGTTCATCTTGTTCTGCTTCGCGTACGCCCATTCGACATAGCCGATCGCGCCCGGCAGCCGCTGCACGAACGCCGCGACGCCGTCGTTGCCCTTGCCGCCTGTGCCCGTCGGCCAGTTGACGGTCGTGCCTTCGCCGGCCTTGCTCTTCCAGTCCGGGCTGACCTGCGACAGATAGTGCGTCCAGATGAAGCTCGTGCCCGATCCGTCGGCGCGGCGCACGACGGCAATGTCGGTATCGGGTAGCTTCATGCCCGGATTGAGCGCGGCAATCGCCGTGTCGTTCCACTTCTTGATCTTGCCGAGAAAGATGTCGCCGAGCACGGGGCCCGATAGCACCAGCCCGCCCGGCTTCACGCCCGGCAGATTGACGACGGGAACCACGCCGCCGACGACGGTCGGAAACTGGAACAGGCCGTCCTTCGCCAGGTCCTCGTCTTTGAGCGGCGCATCCGAGCCCGCGAAGTCGACTGTCCTCGCGATGATCTGCTTGATGCCGCCCGACGAGCCGATGCCCTGGTAGTTGACGCGGCCGCCGCCCGTCTTCTGATACGCGTCGGCCCATTTGGTGTAGATCGGCGCTGCAAAGGTGCTGCCTGCGCCCGTGATGTCGGCTGCCTGCGCGAGCGAACCGGACAGCGCGCCGGCCATCAGCCCCGCCGCTGTGAACATTGCGAATCTCATGGTCCGCCTCCTGTGTTCGACCAGAGCGGACGTTCGCGCGCCCGACGCCGGTCCATGCAAGTGGATTGCTGAAAGCTTTCGATGGGTGCGTTTCGAAATTAGACGTGCTTTGTGACAATGCGGTGACGAATGACACAGTGCTGCCGGCATCGGCGCGCAGACGAGTTCGCGCGCCTGATGCAGCGCGTGTGGCCGTGCAGCTGCGTGTCGCCGAGAGGCTGGCTTGGCTGCGAGACTGCATGGCCGGGACGCCGAATGGCTGAGAGGCCGAGTAGCCGAGAGACTGCATGACTGACTGGCCGCGAGGCTGAATGGCGGAAGGGCTGAGAGGCTGCGGCGTTGCGAGGCCGTATCAGGCAGATCGACCGAGTTCCGCGGCCAGCGTGCCGAGTTGGCGAAGCGCCGTGTCGATGCGGTAGTCGAACGGCGCGGGACAGCTCAGACGGATGAACGAGCGAAACCGGTCCGAGTTCGAAAAAATCGATCCGGGTGCAAGGCGAATGCCGTGCGGCAACGCGGCCTCGAACAGCGCATCCGACGACGCGCCCTCGGGCAGCGCCACCCACAGCAGCAGTCCGCCCGGCGGCAAGCTGAGCCGCGTGCCGGCCGGAAAATACCGGCCGATGGCGTCGGCGCTCGCCTCGCGCTGTGTGCGCAGCTTCTCGCGCAACTGGTGCAGATGCCGGTCGTATGCGCCCGAGCCGATGAATTCGGCCGCGACGAGTTGCGCGAGCGATTCGTTGTGACGCGTCTGCGCGAACTTCAGCAGCCGCACCCGCGCCTGCCAGCGCCCCGACGCCATCCACCCGAGCCGCATCCCCGGCGCCAGCACCTTGTTCAGCGACGCGCAATAGATCACGCCGCCGTCGCGGTCCCATGCTTTCAGCGGCCGCGCCGGCTCGGACGACTCGACCAGCTCGCGATAGGGCTCGTCCTCGATCAGCGCAACGCCGCGGCGCGCGCACAGCTGCACCAGTTCGGCCTTGCGCGCGTCGGGCATGACGCAGCCGAGCGGATTCTGCAGATTCGGCACGACGACGAGCGCCTTGAGGTCCGGACACGCGGTCGACGCGATGTCGAGGGCCTCGAGCGACAGCCCCGTGGTCGGGCTGGTGGGAATTTCGAGCGCACGCAGGCCGAGGCTTTCGAGAATCTGCAGCAGCCCAAAAAACGCGGGCGATTCGACCGCGATGGTGTCGCCCGGCTGGGCGACGGCGCGCAGCGCGAGGTTCACCGCCTCGACGCCGCCGCTCGTCACGAGGACATCGTCGGGCGCGACGCTCACGCCCGATGACAACGCGCGCTTTGCCACCGCCTGCCGCAACTCGATCGCGCCACCGTCTTCGCCGACTTCCGTCAACAAGGTCGGCCGACGGCGCAGGATGCGCGACGCCAGCGCCTGCAGCCGTTGCGTGGGGTACAGCATGGCGTCGGCCGTTGCGCCACCCAGATTGAGCGCGTCGGGAAACGCCTGCGCCCGCTCGATCACCCGCGAAATGCGCTCATGCAAGCCGACATAGCGCGCCGGCTCGGCCAGCGACGGAATCTCGGGCTCGGCGACGTTCGCGAGCCGCGACGCCGGCGCGCGGCGCACGAAGTAACCGGCGCGCGGCCGCGCCTGGAGCCAGCCCGCGTCCTCCAGACTGCGGAACACCTGGATCGCTGTCGACAGACTCACGCGGTGCTGGCTCATCAGCGCGCGCACCGACGGCATCCGGTCGCCGGGCGCGAGCGTCCCCGCCGCGATCACGCGGCGATAGTGGTCGGCCAGGCGTTCATAGAGCGGCGAGCCAGTTTCGGGCAGCGCGACGGGCGGCGGTTCGTTCAGCGGATTCATCGTTGTCATCGTGCCTGCAGCACGAGGGGTTGGCCAGATACAGACGGCGGCAATTCGGACGGAAACAGCACGAGAAATGGGATCGCTGTATCGGTACAGATTCTAAAGCGGTGAGTCTGTTGCGCTCGGGGCGCTGTCTCTACGCTGTCGACATGGAGCCCGTTGCTGCCGACGCCGGCGGGCCCGCCCCCAGGAACTGCCTCTCGCGTGAGCCCACCATGAATGTCTTCGAGCAACGATACGCCCCCGGCCAGATTCACGCCGCCTGGTTCAAACGCGGCAGCGCCATCGCCGTACTCGACGGCTCGCTTCGACTGACTTACCGCGACGCATCGCTGGACTGGCTGCTCGATGCGCCCAGGGTTTGCGTCGTGCTCTGCGAAGGCGAGCGTCATGTATTTCCCTACGAGGCGTGGGTCGAAGCCGTCGCGACGGGGCAGCGTGCCGCGAGCGCGCAAATCGATTTAAGACCGCAGCGGCGCACCATCGCCGCACATGTCAGACGTTGGCTGGCTTCTTCCGTCGCACGGCTTGGCGGCATGCGATTCCGACGAAGCTGAGCGCGGACGCGCCGCGCACGATCGCTGCCGGACGGGTGGAACTCACGCCGTAAAAGGCAGTTCGGCCTGCACAGGGAGCGGCGGCGCCTGCTCGCTCGCCAGCGATAGCCCGCTCACGCGCACGCCGAGCAGCCGCAGCTTGCGCGTCAGCGAGACACGTTTCAGGCATTCGGTGGCGGCGCGCCGGATCGACGCGGCATCCGACGTGGCGATGGGAAGCGTCAGATCACGCGTGACGGTGGAAAAATCGTCGAAGCGCAGCTTGATGCCGATTGTGTGCCCGACGTAGCCCTTGCGCTGCAGGTCTTCCGCGACGCGCACGCACAGGCGTGTGAACGATTCGGACAGCGCGGGCCGGTCGTGGCGCGGATGCAGATCGCGCTCGAACGTTGTCTCGCGGCTCATCGATTTCGGCTCCGACTCGACGACCACGGGACGTTCGTCGATGCCTTGCGCCACCTGCGTCAGCCACGTCGCGTATTTGAGGCCGAAATTGGCCTGCAGCAGGTCCGGCGCCGCTTGCGCCAGATCGCCGACGGTATGGATGCCGAGCGCGGCGAGGCGCTCGCTCGCCTTGGGACCGATGCCGTTGATCTTGCGCGCGGCGAGCGGCCAGATGCGCGACGGAATGTCGGCGGGCGTGAGGATGGTCAGGCCGTCCGGCTTGTCGAGTTCGGAGCCGATCTTCGCGAGCAGCTTGTTCGGTGCGACGCAAATGGAGCACGTGAGACCCGTTGCGCTGCGAACGGCCTGCTTGATGCGTGAGCCGATGTCGGCGGGGTCCCCGGGTATGTCGGTGAGGTCGATGTAGATTTCGTCGATGCCGCGATCTTCGATGCGTGTGGTGAACCTGGCCACTTCGGCCTTGAAGAGACGCGAGTAGTGACGGTACGAGTCGAAGTCGGTCGGCAGCAGGATCGCGTCCGGCGCAAGCTGGGCGGCCTTCATCATGCCCATGGCCGAAAACACGCCAAACGCGCGCGCCTCGTAGGTTGATGTCGTGACCACGCCGCGCCCCGCGTAGTTCTTCAGTCGCGCAAAGCGGCGCGTGCCGTCGGCCAGAGTTTGCGGCGCGGCGTCACGCCCTCCGCCGATCACGACGGGCTGGCCCCTCAGTTCCGGATAGCGCAGCAGTTCGACGGACGCGTAAAACGCGTCCATGTCGAGGTGCGCGATACGGCGGGCGATGACACTCATGTTGCGTGATGCGGAGAAGAATGGGTTGCGGCAGTGTAGCAAGTTACCCGCGCACCTCATGGCAAATGCCCTGAACCGCCACCATCGCCGCCCGCCCGTCAAACGCGAAAAACGTTGCCGTCCGGGCCGATCTTGCGCGGAATGCTGCGATTGGCCGACCGTTTCGACGACGCTACGGACGGCGCGACGGACGGCGTGCGCTGATCCGCCTGCGCATGCCCAGGCTCGGTGACTTTCCGTGCAAGCCGCGGGGCTGCCGGTGCCGGCGAGCGCGGATGCGCAGGCTTTTGCGCGGCTGAATGACCGCGTGCTTCGGGTGGATTCCAGACTTCAATGTACTTTTCGGCGTGCGCCGCTGAAGTCAACGCCAGCGCGATCAGCAACCCGGCTAACAGATGGCCCGCTTTCATTGCCCGCTCTCCCCGCCCGTCACGGACGAGCACGCCGTGCCGACCGACCCGCCGTTCTCACGCGCATAGAACGTGGGCTCGCCCGCCTTGCCGCGCCGGATCGCCTCGTCGATCTCCCGCTCGCCGAACGCCGATTTCAGGTTCGCGACAAACGCCGCGATCTCCGGCATCGGATGACCGGCCGGTTGATGCACACGCATATCCATGACAGACGTTCCTCTTCAGTCGCACGCCACTACTGTATATTCATACAGGTTTTTGTGCAATCGGCACGTGACAGTGTTTGGAATGGGCGCACACGATTCGATATGAAACCGGGCGGCCGCGTTACCGCGCCGCCCGGCTATGCGCGCGCCGCTTTTGCACGGCCGTGGCACGCGCGGTCAGAAGGCGTGACGGATGCCGACCATGCCGACGAACTGCGACGGTCCGGACGAAGGTGTTGTGTTCTGCGAATCGCCGACGACCGCGACGGCATCGTGGATCGCCACGCCCGAACCCGACGCAATCAGCGACTTGCCGCGCGCCAGTTGATACGCCTGGAGCGCGTAGAGCGTCGTGCGCTTCGACAGGTTGTAGGTTTGCTCGAGCGAAATCTGGTGGTACTGCGCCGGATCATCGATGCCGTTCGCCTTGGCCGCGCGCGTGTAGCTGTAGCCGATGCCGGCGATCAGAGCAGGCGTGAAGCGGTAAGTCGCGATTGCGCCGTACGTGTTGAACACGGCCTCGCTCGCGAACAGCGAGTGCGAGCCCGGCGCGTACTGCACGTTCGAGTAGTTCACGCCGACCATCAGGTTGTTGACCGTATAGCGCGCGGCCGCCGCGACCAGCTGCGCACTGGTCGCACTCGCGTAGCCGTTGTTGACGGGCGAATTGATCGCGAAGCTGCCGAGCGACTGACTCGTCGTGATGTTCTTCAACTTCACATAGCCCACCGCGGCCGAAAACGCCTGGTAGTCGTAGCGAAGCGCGGTGCTCAAGTTACTGCCGTTCGCGACGCTGCCCGGCACGCCGGCAAGTCCGTACTGGGCGGCAAACGAAAGACCCGCGATGGTCGGCGACGCATAGGTGACCGAGTTGTTGAAGCGCAGCGTCGTATCGAGCGCGTCGAGGTCGCCCGGGTGCGCGCCCGTTGCGCCCGTCAACACGCCCGTTGGTCCGAGCGCGCCAACCATGCTGAAGTACGGCGTGTACTGGCGCCCGAGCGTCAGCGTGCCGTAGGTGTCGTTGCTGAAGCCAACATACGCTTGCCGGTTGAACATGACGCCCGCGCTGCTTTGCGCACCCGTCAGCGAATTGAATCCACTCTCGAGCCGGAAGATCGCCTTCGTGCCGCCGCCGAGTTCCTCGGCGCCCAGCAAGCCGAATTTGCTCGCCTGCAGGTTGCCCTGGCTCATGTAGAAGTTCGCGTGTCCTTTCTGATTGCTGGCATAGGTGAATGCGTTATCGACGACGCCATACAGCGTGACGCTGCTTTGCGCCCACGCGCCCGTCGGTAGCGCCGCGCCCGCGAGCGGCAGGCATGAGAGTGCCACTGCACGCATGCGCGTGCCTTTCAGATTGTTCATTGCTTGTGAGTCCCCTGCGTGGAATGGCGGCCCGCGGGCCGCCGTGGTCGTGTGTTCTGTTCAACGCGCGAGGCGCAGCGTCAGACGGCGCCAGCCGTTTTCGATGTCGTCGCCGATGATGTCGCCTGTGGTGCACGTCGCGGTGCGTGTGTCCGACGCCGGCACGCTGAGCTGCACGTCGCGCTGCTCGAAGGGCATCTGCCCTTCGCGTTCCACTGAGATGCGCAGCGTGTTCGCGTCGCTGGCGATCGTGAGGTTCCACCGCCCTTGCGCGCCGTCGCGCCACGCTTGCGTTTCGCCGTCGTCTTCGACGCAACTGCCCTGCGCCGTGCCGATGCCCGCGAACGGCAGCGCGATGAACGCCCGCTCGTCGGCGGGCCGTGCGAAGTGCTGCCCGGCGATGTTCAACGGCATCACGCTGCCTTCGCGCAGCAGCATGACGGGCTGTTCGAACGGCGCGGGCAACGTAACGATTTCGCCGCCCTCGAAGACTTCGCCAGTCCAGTACGACGTCCAGCGCGCGCCCGACGGCAAATACACGTCGCGTTCGCGTTGGCCCGGCTCGACCACGGGCGCCACCAGCAGCGACGCGCCCAGCATCATGTCGTCGCCATCGGCGAGGCAGCGCGGATCATTCGGGAATTCAGCGAACATCGGGCGCAACACGGGCTCATAAGCGCGGTGCGATTGCCACAGCAGTTCGTACAGGTAAGGAATGAGCCGATAGCGCAGCTTGATCAGACCGGCGATCTGGCTGGTCGCTTCCGGGTACATCCACGGTTCGTTGACGGTGCCGTCGTCGTTCCACGAATGGATGCTGAAACGCGGCAGGAAAATGCCGAATCCGACCCAGCGCAGCAGCAGTTCCGACGCGGGCGCCGGGCCTGAAAATCCGCCGATGTCGTGGCCGCTGTTCGACACGCCCGACATCGCGAGGCCGAGACCCATTTTCAGGTTGTAACGCAGCGTTTCCCACGACGTGTAGTTGTCGCCGGACCACGTCTGCACATAACGATGCATGCCGACGCCGCCCGAGCGCGACACGAGAAACGGCCGCGTGTTCGGCGCGTGTTCGCGTTGCGCGTCGCGCGACGCGCGCATCATCAATTGCGTCTGCAGCACCTTCGCCTGATGCGCGGGGAACGGCTCGCCGAAGCCTTGCGCGATCGCATCGGGCGTCCAGATTTCGAACTCGTTGTTGTCGTTCCACGTCGACGCGATGCCGTAGCGCAGCAGGCTGTCCTTCACGCGCGCTTTCCACCAGTCGATCGTCGCGCGGTTTGTGAAGTCGAGATACGCGCCGACTTCGTCCCAGAACTGCACCCATGCCGGCTCGCCGTCGCGCGATTCGATCAGCAGGCCGGATTTCGCGGCTTCGTCGAAGGCGGGGTGATCCTGCAGCAGACACGGCTTGATGTTCGCGCACAGCTTCACGCCCTCGCGCAGATAGCGCTGCACGAAGCCCTCGATGTCAGGAAACTTCTCGTGATTCCAGTTGAAGACGTAGCGCTTCGGGCCGATCGACGTATAGCCCGAAGAAAGATGAAACGAATCGCACAGCACGTCGTGTTCGCGGCAGCGCTCGATGAATTCGCCCATCCGGCGTTGCGCGTCGGGCGCATCGGTGTAGCTCATCGTCGAGCCGGAATAGCCGAGGCCCCATTTGGGCATCAGCGCGGGCCGCCCCGTCAGCCACGTGAAGCGGCGCACCGCGTTGAGCGGCGTGTGCGGTGACGCGATGAAGTAATAGTCCAGATCGCCATGCTCGGCGACGAAATGCCGATAGTGCCCGTGATAGTTGTCGAGCTCGCGGCCCATGTCGAAGCGGCAGTCGGCGAGCGTGTCGTAGAACAGGCCGAAGCCCGTCGATGTCTGCGGCTGCCACGTCACGTAGAACGGGATGTGCTTGTAAAGCGGGTCCGTGGTGCGCGCGCTGTAACCCATCGCGTCGATGTTGCGCATCTCGTAGCTCTGGTTCGCGCGGTCCAGCGCGCCCGCGCGCTCGCCGAGGCCCACATACATCTCGCCGCGCTGACGCTCGATGTAGTGATAGACGCGCTCGTCCCACCAGCCGAAGTTGTATGCCTGCGTCTTGCGATCGTTCATCACGTGCTGCCAGCCGCCGTCGCGCGCGATGTCCCACGCGCAGAAGCCGCCATCCAGCGCCACCGTCAAACGCACTTGCGCGGTTTCGACGACGAGCTTGTCGGCATCGCCCGTCGCGCTGAACGCCACTGGCGCAAAGCCGCTGACGTCGCGGCGGTCGCGGCCTTCGAGCGGCACGTCTTCGACGCCGGGCGCAATCGACCAGCTGCGCGGACCGCGCAATTCGCCCGTGGGCAGCACCAGAACGCGGATGATGTCTTGCGCGAGCACGAATAGCTCGATGCGCGCGCCGTCGGCGGCGGACAGGACGATGGGGTTGCCGCTTTGCGCCACCGCGTGCGAGAGGGCAAAGCGCGGTCGATTTTTCAACGTAGCCATGATGTGTTCCAGGTGAGTCAGTTCAGGCCGGGCTGCCCGCGCCGTTTTCGACGCGTTGCAGACGGGCGTCGCGCGACACGCCGCGCATCAGGATCACGAGCAGCACCGCGCCGATCAGGTCGAACGCGCCGAGCGCGCCGAACAGCGGCGCGTAGCCGATCTTGTCGGCGAGCGCGCCGACCATCAGCGAAAAACCCAGCCCGCCGATCCACGCCGCCATGCCCGCAAAACCCGCCGCCGTGCCGACTTCGCCGGGTTCGAAGACATCGGCGGCGAGCGTGTTGACGAGCGCCGAGATCATCTGGTGCGCGAAGCCGCCCACGCAGAACAACGCGATAGCCTGATACGGCGAGGCAACCAGGCCGATACACGCCGGGCCGATCATCATGAACGCGCCGAGCACGACACCCGCGATGCGCGACCAGATCAGCGGCACGCGCAGGCGTTTCATCAGGAACGGCGACAGGTAGCCGCCAAACAGACCGCCGAGGTCCGCGGCGAGAAACGGCAGCCACGCGAACAGCGCAATCTGCTTCAGGTCCATGTGGCGTTCGGTGGCGAGATAGAGAGGAATCCAGAAGCTGAACGTCTGCCAGGCGGGTTCGGCGAAAAAGCGCGCCTGCGCGATTGCCCAGAAGCGCCGCGTGCCGAGGACTTCGCGGATGCGGCGCTTGTCCTGTGCATACGCGGCGGGCGGCGTCTGCCCTTCGACGATGGTCGCGCGCTCCGCTTCACCGATCCGCTTGTGATCGGCGGGCGCGCGATAAAACGCATACCACAGCGCGGCCCACACGAAACCGAGCGCGCCCGTCACGGCAAACGCGCTCTGCCAGCCGTAGCGCAGCGACAGGAACACGACCAGCGGCGGCGCGAGCAGCGAGCCGAGCGAGGTGCCCGCGTTGAAATAGCCGACGGCCACCGATTTTTCGCGATTCGGAAACCATTCGGCCACGACTTTCATGCCGGCAGGAATCGCCACGGCTTCCGACAGCCCCATCAGCCCGCGCAAGGCGGCGAGCGACAGCCAGCCGCTCGCGAGACCGTGCAGCATGCCCGTCGCCGACCACAGGCACGCGAACAGCGCAAAACCGAGGCGCAGCCCGATCAGGTCGATGATCAGGCCGCAGACCGGCTGCATGATCGTGTAGCCGATCTGAAACGCGCCGACCACATACGAGTACTGCTGCGTGTTCATGTGCAGCAACGTCTTCAGCTCGGGCGCCATGACACCGAGCGCGTTGCGCGACAGGTAATTGACGATGGTTCCAAGGCACACGAGCGCGATGATCCACCAGCGCAGGCCAATGATTGTTCTCAAGTCCGTCTCCCTTCTTCTACGGCCGGGTCTGAGGCTGCCCGGCGTCGGCGCCGATCAATGCGCGAATTCGAACATTCGAGCGACATTTATCGTCTGTCATCGTATCACCAGCGAACTTGCAGAATACCAGGGAAAACCATGTAAGACGTATGCCGAAGTGTCGGAAAGCCGTGTCAGCCGGTCATTTTGCCGAATTCACCCTGCAACTGTGCGGATAGAAAATGCTTGGCGCCCCATGTTCATTCGAACATCAGACTGTTCTCTTTTTCGCTCGATCGAAAATGAGACGACTCACTCGCGCATAAGAATCCCTATGCTCGGAGGCCACTCGTCTTAGGCTTTTTGCCCGGTGCTGTTTAAGCTGAAAGCGCACATCACCCGACAAACGAATGTGGAGAACCTCATGTCTCAGACACTCAAGGCTGGCTTTATCGGACTCGGCATCATGGGCCGTCCGATGGCGGCGAATCTTCGCAAGCATGGCGTCGACCTCGCCGCCTTCACGCGCAGCGGCGTGCCCGACGAGTTGACGCAAGCAGGCGTCACGGCCTGCAGCAGCCCCGCCGACGTCGCGTCCAAAGCCGATGTGATCTTCGTCATGGTCCCGGATACGCCCGACGTCGAACGCGTGCTGTTCGGCGAAAACGGCGTGGCGAACGCGCTGCGCGCGGGGCAGATCGTCGTCGATATGAGCTCGATCTCGCCGATGGCCACGCGCGAGTTCGCCGCGCGCGTGCGCGAGAAAGGCGCGGATTATCTCGATGCGCCCGTGTCGGGCGGCGAAGTGGGCGCGAAGGCGGCGTCTTTGACGATCATGGTGGGCGGCGCGCAAGCCACGTTCGACCAGGTCAAGCCGCTGTTCGACATGATGGGCAAGAACGTCTCGTTGATCGGCGAAGTCGGCGCAGGCCAGATCTGCAAGGTCGCCAACCAGGTGATCGTCGCCGCGACCATCGAAGCCGTCGGCGAGGCGCTGCTGCTGGCGTCGAAGGCAGGCGTCGACGCGGAAAAGGTCCGCACGGCGCTGATGGGCGGCTTCGCGTCGTCACGCATTCTCGAAGTGCACGGCGAGCGCATGACCAAACGCACGTTCGACCCGGGCTTTCGGATCGAACTGCATCAGAAGGATCTGAATCTCGCACTTGCGACAGCGCAGGCGCTCGCCGTGCCGCTGCCCGCCACGTCGACCTGTCAGACGCTCTTCAACGCGTGCGCGGCGCACAGCGGCAAGGCGTGGGATCACTCGGCTATGGTTCGCGCGCTCGAAATCATGGCGAATCACGAGATCGGCCAGACACCGAAAGCATGAGCGGGGCATCGGCCAGCAAGTGCGTGTATTGATGAGATATGTCGTCGTACAAGTAAGAAGCACAGTCTGCCTTCGCTCAACACCATTACTTTCTTTTACCTTTCTATTTTCTTTCGATTAGACTAGCGCCACCATCCAAACATCGTGGAGCGCTATATGGGGAATCTCGGGGGATTCATGCAGGGAGCTGTCGCACTGGGCGGCTGCATCGGACTGTTTACGACGATTGTCTGTATCGTCGAGTTTTTTGCCGGCTGAATTTGCCGGGTTCAGGCGCCGGAGACCACGTCACCTGGAGAGCCGTCGCACGTCGACGGCTCTTCGCTTTTTCAGTCCTGCTCGACGACCTGCGCTTCTTCGATCGTCGACGCCCTCACCCGCTCGGCGAAACTTTGCAGCGCCGCCAGCGAGCCGTGCACGCTGTGATATTCCTGCCGTCCGATCCGTGCTTCGAGCACGACCGTCATACCTGCTTGCCGCGCTACGTCGAGGATGTCCATCTCAATCTCCGAAATCCGTCTGATTCCTCAATGGCCTGGCACCATGAAAACCGGCACCGCTTGATGACCATTCTATGAATTCGGCGTCAAGCATCAATCGTATGCGCGAGGAATCTATGTTTGGCTGAGAACAACAATCGCGGCTCGACGCTGGCACGAAAGTTAACCCTCGCCGCGTCCGGCTGGTCGCGGGTACGATGCCTGTTGCCGCAACCGCGCCACACGCGGCGCAACGGGCGGACGAGGACCCAGCCATGATCGTCTACAAATTCGGAGATGGCGCAGGCACGATGGCGCCGGACATCAGTCCATTCGTCGTCAAGCTCGAAACCTGGCTAAGAATGTCGGGCATTCCGTACGAAGGACGTATCGGCAATCTCAATGCGATGCCGAAGAAAAAGCTGCCCGTTGCGGAGATCGACGGCGTGAGAGTCTGCGATTCGTCGGCCATCATCGACTATCTGCAGCGCCGGCATCCGCAGGCGCTCAACGACGCGCGGCTCGACGCCGTGAAACGCGCGCAATCGGCGGCGATCAAGGCGCTGCTGGAAACTCATCTGTACTTCGTGATCGTGTATTTCCGCTGGGCCGTCGACGGCAACATGGCGATCTACAAGCCGGTCATGAGCGGATACGCGCGCCTCGTCGCGCCACCGCCTGCGCGGCCGCTGATGGGCGCCCTCACGCCGCTCGTATTGCCGCTGGTGCGCCGCAAGGTGCTGCGCCAGGCGTGGGAGCAAGGCACGGGGCGGCACAGCTTCGATGAAGTCGCGCAGATGGGCATCGACGGATGGCAGGCCGTCGTCGATCTGCTCGGCGCCCAGCCGTTTCTGTTCGGCGACGAACCCACCACGATCGACGCAACGTGCTTTGCGTGGATTCACACGACGATCGCGCATCCTTTTGAAAGTCCGGTGCGCGATTTCATCGCGAAGCAGCCCACGCTGAGCGCGTATCACGAACGGATCGCGCGGCGATACTGGCCCGACCTGCTGCGGCCGGCGGTTTAAGCGGCAGATCAAGCGGCGGATCAAGCGGCGCGTCAGGCGGCTCAAGCGCCTGACGCGGTTGAAAAGCGGTTGACACCGCCGCCCCCCGCTCGCATGAGCGCCTTGGCGCGCGAGCCCGTCGGCGTCACCGCGCCCGGCCCCGATGATCAGACGCCCGCCTGAAGGCGTCGCGCCTCCTGCGCGAACTCGCGCGGCAGGACGGGCCTGCCGAACAGATAGCCCTGCTGCCGCTCGCAGCCGATCGAACGCAAAAACGCGGCCTGCTCGGTCGTCTCGACACCTTCCGCCGTCACGTTCATGCCGAGCGAATGCGCCATCGCAACAACCGCGTGCGTGATCGCCACGGCATCGCGATGCTCGGGCAGCCCCGCCACGAACGAGCGGTCGACCTTCAGGCTGTGCAGCGGAAAGCGCTTCAGGTAGGACAGCGACGAATAGCCCGTGCCGAAGTCGTCGACGGAAATGCGCACGCCCATGCGCGCGAGCGCCGACAGCAGCGGCATCACGTTGTCGCTGTCGCTCATCAGCACGCCTTCCGTGATTTCCAGCTCCAGCGCCGACGGCTCCAGCCCCGCCAGTTCGAGACTCAGCGCCACGTGTTCGATCAGCTCGCCGTTGATCTGACGCGGCGACAGGTTCACCGCGATCATCAGATCCGGCGTGATCGTGCGGCGCCATTCGACGGCCTGCATGCACGCGTTTTCCATCACCCAGCGGCCGATCTCGACGATCAGGCCGGTATCTTCGGCCACGGGTATGAACTCCGCGGGCGACAGTTGACCCAGTTCGCTGTTGTACCAGCGCAGCAGCGCCTCCGCGCCGACGATGCGCCCCGTCGCGCCTTCGACGATGGGCTGATAGGCAAGACTCAATTCGTCCGACGCGAGCGCGCGGCGCAACGACTGCTCGATGGCGAAACGCCGCTGCAGGCGCTGGCTCAGCTCGGCGGTGAAAAACTGGAAGTTGTTGCGCCCGCGTTGCTTCGCGTCGTACATCGCGGAATCGGCGTTGCGCATCAGAGTCTGCGCGTCGCGCCCGTCGCCGGGAAAAACGCTGATGCCGATCGACGCGCCCAGGTAATACTCGTTGCCGCCGACGGCGAACGGCTGCGCGATCGTATCGAGCACGCGCTGCGCAAGCGAGGTCAGGAACGAC
Source organism: Paraburkholderia bengalensis (assembly GCF_037126505.1). NCBI lineage: Bacteria > Pseudomonadati > Pseudomonadota > Betaproteobacteria > Burkholderiales > Burkholderiaceae > Paraburkholderia > Paraburkholderia bengalensis. The sequence continues at coordinate 52,735 of NZ_JACFYJ010000043.1, read as the reverse complement.
AGATCGCCGTAATGGCCCGTCGCGATCACGAACTCGTCGCCGCCGACGCGCGCGAGCGTGTCCTCGCTGCGCACGCAGGCCGACAGCCGCGCGGCGACGCTGCACAGCAGTGCGTCGCCCGCTTCGTGGCCGGCGATGTCGTTGACCTTCTTGAAGCCGTCGAGATCAACGAACAGCACGGCGAGGTTCGGCGCGGCCGGCTCAGGCGCGGCCGGCTCAGGCGCGGCCGGCTCAGGCGCCGGCCGCTCAGGTGCGCCCGGCTCAGGCGCTGCATGCTCCGCCGCCGCATGCGGCGCGAGCAGCTGGCTCATCCTGTCCGCGAGAAACGCGCGATTGTAGAGGCCCGTGAGCGAATCGCGCGTGGCCAGTTGCTGCAGTTGCGCGCGCGCGGCCCGCACCGCGCTGACATCGTTGAACGACACGAGCACCGCGTGCGGCTCCGTCTCGCCCGGCCTGACGATGGGCACGACGTTCTCGGTGATCCAGATCGACTCGGCCGACGTCAGTTCGAGCCGGAGCACGATGCCGACCACGGGATGGCCGGTGCGCAGCACGCGCTGCGTTGGCTGGTCGCTGGTCCCGACGGCGGAGCCGTCTTCCCAGAACGCGGTGCGGATGACCTTGTCGATGTGCTGGCCGATGACCTCGCCCGTCGCGCGCAGCATGCGCCGCGCGCTCGGATTGCAGGCGAGCACGATCCCTTCGCGCGTCTGCACGACGATGCCTTCGTTCAGGTGATCGACGACCAGCCGGTGATGCTCCTCGCTTTGCGCAAGCCGCTTGCGCATCCGATCCTGATGCACGGCGAGACCCACGCTTTGGCCGATCTCGCGCAGCATCGCCTGCTCGTCGCTGTTTGGACGCCGCCGCGCGCGGTAATAGACGCCGAATGCGCCGAGCACCTGGCCCGCGTCGTCCTCGAACGGCACCGACCAGCACGCGCGCAGCCCGAATGGCAGCGCGAGATGGCGGAAATCGGCCCACAGCGGATCGCTTTCGATGTCGTCGACGACGACGAGCCGCCGCTCGTACATCGCCGTGCCGCACGAGCCGGCGCACGGGCCGATCGGCATGCCGTCGATGGCCGCGCTGTACTGCGCCGGCAGCGACGGCGACGCGCCCACGCGCACCGTGACGCCGTCCGTGTCCAGCACGAGGATCGAGCACTTCGCGCCCGCGCCGAGCAGCGCCAGGCGCGCCGGCACACTTCCGCCAGCAGTTCCGGCAGCGGCGTGCTGCGCGTCAGCAGCCGCAGCACGCTCTGCTCGGACGCGAACACTTCGGCGGCGAGATCGGACTCGTGGCGGGCGACGTCGGATGGCTTCCCGTTCGCGATGTCTGCGGTCACGTGACGGCTCATGGTTGCACTCCCTCGATGCAACAACGGCAGACGGACGCACGTCGCGCATCCGGGTTTACCCCTAATCGCGACCAGATACGGCACGTACGCTAGGCGCGACGCGGATTGAATATCCGTCCTTCGATCCGGCCGCGCTTCGCGACGATCGCGACCGATTCCGGCACCTCTTGCCACAGGCCTTCGAGGTCGAGCAGCGGCTCCGACAGGACGAGAAAGGCGTCGCTGCCGACAGCCGCGAAGCGCGGATCGTCGGGATAAAGCTCCATTAAATGACGAATCGACGTGCTGTGATAGAGCGAGCGCGAGTTCCGCTCGCTCGAATAGCGCGCGGCGACGATCTGTTCGCCATCCATCGCGCACACCGTCATGTTCAGCGGTTCGCTGACGCCATGCTTGTCCGCGGTCTCCTCGACAAAACACGCCATCCGCTCCAGCGCCTGCACGGGCTCGATTTCGAGGCCGAAAGTCAGCGCAAGATAGAACATCACTTCGGAATCCGTCGAACCTTCGATCGACGCGAACAGATCGGGATTGATGCCGAGCATCAGGTCGCGCCGCAGTCTCGGATAGTCGCGGATCAGGCCGTTGTGCACGAATAGCCAGCGGCCGTACCGGAACGGGTGACAGTTGGTTTCCTGCGACGGCGTGTCGGTGGCCGAGCGGATATGCGCGACGAACACCCGCGAGCGCACGGCGCGCGCCGCGTCGCGCAGGTTGCGGTCGCTCCACGCCGGCTGCGCGCAACGATAACGAAACGGCAGCTCGTCGGGCTCGCCGTACCAGCCGACGCCGAAGCCGTCCCCGTTGGTCGTGGTCGCGCCCAGTCGCGAATGCAGGCTCTGGTCGATCAGCGAATGCCTGGCTCGAAAGAGTACGGCTTCGAGCTGGATCGGGTTTCCTGTGTAAGCCAGCCAGCGGCACATGATCGCTCTCCTCGATGAAATACGACTTCGCGCGCGCCGGTTTCGCACTGTTCGACGGGATTCGTATCCGCGTCGCGGACGCCGCTCAGTTGTTCAGCCGCCCGTTCGCGATCGGCGCGAGAAACTCCGACAGCCCCGTCAAAATGATCTGCACGCCGATGCACAGCAGCAAAAACGCCGACACGCGCAACGCCACCTTCGTGCCTTCCTTGCCGAGATAGCGGCCCAAGGTCGCGGCATGGTTGTACGTGAACCAGATCGCGAGCAAGACGAGAAACGAAATCGTCACGGACGCGATCGACGACATCAGGAACTCCGACAGCTTGTGACTGCGGTTCGCGTTCAACGCAATGGCTGTCGCCATCGTGCCGGGGCCCGTCGTAAGCGGCACTGTCAGCGGGAAGAAAGCCTTCGACATTGCATTGTCGGGATCGACGGGCTTGACGGCTGCTTCGTTCGGCTGCCGCTCCGGCGCATTGAGCATGTTCCAGGCGCTGACGGCAACCGCCAGCCCCCCCGCCGATGCGCAGCGCCTCCATCGAAATGCCGAAGAAATGCAGGATCGGCGTCCCGACAAAGAATACGACCAGCAGCACGACGAACGCATTGATGGACACGCGCTTCGCGAGCGCCGCGCGCTCGGCGTCCGTCAACGAATCGGTGCGGTCGAGAAACACGAAGGCGATCGCAATGGGATTGATGATGCTGATCAATCCCGTGAAGCCAAACAGAATTTCCGAAATCAGGCTGGAAAGCATCGACGGTTCCGCTCTTTTGATGGTTCTGATTTTTTTGCGCCGCGCCATGGCGCACGGGGGCGCAGCGGGGCGCGAACAGTGTAATGGCAAGCCGTTTCGCCCGCCACGATAGCAGGCATTATTCATGCGGCGCAGCAGGCGGCCGCGCTGCTTTCGGTCCATCGGCGTTATTTTTGACAGCCTTTACCGAACGGGTCAGCCAGGCATACAGTCGGTGCGCGGTACTCTGTCATCGCTTCACGAAAAGACGTTCTGAGAGACCGGCTCATTCACCCTTGGGAGGGTTGTCCATGTCATTTCGTCTGCTCGCTGTGCTGCCGTTCATCGGCATACTGCTCGGCGTTCCGTTCGTCAACCGCGTCGAACCGCTCGTGCTCGGCATGCCGTTCGTGCTGGCGTGGATCGTCATGTGGGTCGTGTTGAGTGCCCTCATCATGGCCATCATCTACCGGCTCGACCCTACGAACCGCGATGCGTCGACGGGCGAGGAGGTGCGTTCATGAGCAGCGCACTCGTCATCATCGCCGCCGTCACGCTGTTCGCGCTGTATCTCGGCGTGCGCGCGCGTCACGGCCACGACATGAGCCTCGAACAGTGGACAGTGGGCGGCCGCAGCTTCGGCACCGCGTTCGTGTTCCTGCTGATGGCAGGCGAAATCTATACGACGTTCACGTTCCTCGGCGGCAGCGGCTTCGCGTACGGCAAGGGCGCGCCCGTCTACTACATCCTCGCGTACGGCACGCTCGCCTACGTGCTGTCGTACTGGATGTTGCCGCCTGTGTGGCGCTTCGCGAAAACGCATCGCGTCGTGTCGCAGCCGCACTTCTTCGCGCGCAAGTACGACAGCACTTCGCTTGGCGTGCTGGTCGCCGTCGTCGACGTCGCCGCGCTGATTCCGTATCTGGTGCTGCAATTGAAGGGGCTTGGCATCATCGTATCGACGGCGTCGTACGGCGTGATTTCGTCGTCGGCGGCAATCTGGATCGGGGCGATCGTCGTGACCATTTACGTCACGATGTCGGGCGTGCGCGGCTCGGCATGGAACTCGGTCGTCAAGGATCTGCTGATCCTCGGCATCGTGCTGTTCCTCGGCATCTATCTGCCGATTCACTACTACGGCGGCCTCGGCGAGATGTTCCATGCGATCGACGCCGCGCATCCGAACTTCCTCACATTCCCGGAGAAAGGCTCGAGCGTCACGTGGTTCCAGTCGACGGTGCTGCTCACGGCGCTCGGCTTTTTCATGTGGCCGCATACGTTCGGCTCCGTGTTCACCGCGAGAGACGAACGCATCTTCCGCCGCAACGCGATGGTGCTGCCGCTCTATCAGCTGATCCTGCTGTTCGTGTTCTTCGTCGGCTTCGCGGCCGTGCTGAAAGTGCCCGGACTCAAGGGCGGCGACATCGACCTGTCGCTGTTCAAGGTCTCGCTGCAGACGTTCGATCCGTGGTTCGTCGGCGTGATCGGCGCCGCGGGCGTGCTGACTGCGCTCGTGCCCGGCTCGATGATCCTGACGACGGCCTCCACGCTGCTCGCCAACGACATCTATCGCGGTGTCGTGCAGCGCAACGCGTCCGATGAAAGCGTGGCCAAGCTCGCGCGCGTGTTCGTGCCCGTCGTCGCGCTCGTCGCGGTGTTCTTCACGCTGCACGGCGGCGAGACGATCGTCGCGCTGCTGCTGATGGGTTACAGCTTCGTGACGCAGCTGTTTCCCGCTGTCATCTGCAGCCTCGCGCCGCGCAATCGCGCGACGAAGCAAGGGGCGTTTTGCGGGATTCTGGCGGGCGTTGCCGTCGTCGCCGTGACGACGCTGATGCATATCAGCGTCGCGCAACTGATGCCGTTCCTGCCGGATGCCGCGAAGGACATCAATATCGGCTTTCTCGCGCTGGCAGTGAATGTGATCGTGTTCGTTATCGTGAGTGCGGTCACGCAGCCGCATGCGCAGGCCGAAGAGTCGCGCGTGCATACGCATTGATGTTCTTCCTATGCCGGCGGCGCGTTGTGGTTGTTTGATGGGTGCGCGCGTCGCTGGCCGCTTGAGCGTTATCCGCGACCTCCGCGCACCATGCTTCCTGCGGCAACGGCTCACCTCGCCCGTTGCCCCCTGCTTTCAGTCGCGTTCCTTCGCATACAACGTCGAGTCAGCAAAATGCTCGGCATCGAGCACCCGTCCGACAAGAATCAACGCCGTGCGCTCGATATCCGTCGCCGCTACCTTCGCGACGATATCCGCCAGCGTGCCCGTCACCTTCTCTTCATCCGGCCAGCTTGCTCGGTAGATCACAGCGACGGGACAATCGCTGCCGTAATGCGGCGTCAGCTCATCCACGATTCGCGCGAGATGCCGCACGCCCAGATGAATTGCCATCGTCGCGCGATGCCGCGCCAGATCCGCCAGTTGCTCGCCTTCGGGCATCGACGTCTTGCGCGCATAGCGCGTGAGAATCAGCGTCTGCGATACGTCGGGCAGCGTCAGCTCGACGCCGAGCGCCGCCGCGCACGCGGCCGTTGCCGTCACGCCTGGCACGATCTCGTACGGAATGCCGAGCGCGCGCAAGCGCCGGATCTGTTCGCCGATCGCGCCATACAAAGACGGATCACCGGAATGCACGCGCGCGACGTCCTGCCCTTTCGCGTGCGCTTGCACCAGCAGCGCGACGATCGCATCGAGATCGAGTTCGGCCGTGTTAACCACGTTCTCCGCGACATTCCCGCTCAGCACGGCTTCGGGCACGAGCGACCCCGCATACAGGATCACGGGGCACGTACGCACGAGTCGCTGCCCTTTCACCGTGATCAGTTCGGGATCGCCAGGACCCGCGCCGATAAAAAACACCGTCATCTCTACTGCACTCCCTCTTCACTCAACGCGCGCAGCACCTGCGCGGGACTCTCGAACTCGCGATCGACGGCGGGCAGCGCGGGCCGCGTCAACATCACGACGGGCACCCTCAATTCGCGCGCGACGTCGAGCTTGGCTTGCGTCGCTGCGCCGCCGCTGTTCTTCGTCACGAGCACGTCGATGCCGTTGAGCGCGAACAGCGCCCGCTCGCCGTCGATATCGAATGGACCGCGCGCGTCGATGATGCGCGCGCGTTCGTTGCCCGCATGCGCATCGAGACAACGCACGATCCAGAACTGATGCGCGGGTATCTCGTCCAGATGCGACAGCGGCTCGCGACCTGACGTGAACAGCACGCGCCTGAACGGACAGATTGCATCGGCCAGCGCGTCCCAGCCGTCCACCATGCGCCAGTCGTCGCCAGCCTGCGGCGTCCAGCCCGCGCGGCGCAGCGCCCAGCACGGCACGCCCGCCGCGCGGCACGCTGCCGCCGCGTTCGCGCTCATCTGCGCGGCGTAGGGATGCGTCGCGTCGATTACGAGCGCGATGCCTTCGCTTTCGATATACCGCGCGAGCCCTTCGCTGCCGCCGAAGCCGCCGACGCGCACCGCGCACGCCAGCCCTTGCGGCACGCGCCCAAGCCCCGCGAGGCTGTACACATCACGCGAGGCAAGCTGCCGCGCGATCTGCAACGCGTCGCCCGTGCCGCCCAGCAGCAGCACGCGCTTCATCGCGCCGCTCCGATGATGTTGCCCTGCCGGTCGATGGCGAACATTTCGACGGCAACCGTTTCGGGCACGATCTCGCGCGCCACCGCGCGCGCGCGTTCGCAGACGATGTCGCCGAGCGGCACGCCTTGTTTCAGCGCCATTGCCAGCGCTTCCTGGCTGGTATTCGCGCCGACCATCGCGCGCCGCAACGCTTCATCGCTCGACGGATGTTCGCTCGACCACGCGGCCAGTTGCGGCAAGTCGATGCTCGAGTGGCGGCTGTGCAGATCGAGATGCCCTGCCGCCAGCTTGCTCAGCTTGCCGAAGCCGCCGCACATGCTGAGCTTGTCGACAGGCGCGCGTTTCAGATGCTTGAGCACCGCGCCCGCGAAGTCGCCCATTTCGATCAGCGCGATATCGGGCAAATGATAGTAAGCGCGCATCGCGTCCTCACTCGCGTTCCCCGTGCACGCGGCAATGTGCAAGTAGCCGTTCGCGCGCGCCACGTCGATGCCCTGATGAATCGACGCGATATACGCCGAGCACGAAAACGGCCGCACGATGCCCGTCGTGCCGAGAATCGACAGGCCGCCGACGATGCCAAGGCGCGGGTTCATCGTTTTCTGCGCGAGCGCCTCGCCGTGCTCGACGCCGATCGTCACCTCGAAGCCCCCTGCATAGCCGCATTCGGCCGCGAGGTCGGTCAGATGCGCGGTCATCATCTGACGCGGCACCGGGTTGATGGCCGGTTCGCCGACGGGCAGCGTGAGGCCCGCGCGCGTCACCGTGCCGACGCCCGGTCCCGCATGAAAGCGCACGCCGGGCGCGTCGCTCAGGCGCACGCGCGCGAACACGACGGCGCCGTGCGTGACGTCGGGGTCGTCGCCCGCGTCCTTCACCGTGCCTGCCTCCGCGCCGCAGTCGTTCGCGCTGTCGCTCGGGTCGGCAGTCATCAGGCGGCAGAACACGAGCTTCATCGGCACGAGCTGACCCTTCGGCAACACGATCTCCGCGACATCGCTGGCGATGCCCGTCAGCAGCAGACGCGCCGCCGCGAGAGACGTTGCCGTCGCGCAACTTCCCGTCGTGTAGCCGCTGCGCAGCGGCGCGGGTTGTTCGGGGCTCTCGTTGCGCATCACGGTTTGCTGGTGTCGAGCAGCGTGATGGGAAGCGCGGCGCGCCACGTCTCGAAGCCGCCGAGCGGCTGCGCCTGCGCGAGCGCGATGCGCGTGAGCGTGCCGCCATGCCGCGCGCGCCATGCGGTGAGGGCCGCTTCGCCTTCAAGCGTGACGGCGTTCGCGACCAGGCGTCCGCCGCTTTTCAGCGCGTGCCAGCACGCGTCGAGCACGCCGTGCACCGTCACGCCGCCGCCGATGAAAATCGCATCGGGCGCGGGCAAGCCGTCCAGCGCATCGGGCGCATTGCCCGCGATCAATTGCAGGTTCGGCACGCCAAGCGCTTCGCGATTGTGTTCGATGAAGCGCTGCCGCTCGCTATTCGCTTCGATCGCGATTGCGCGGCACGCCGGGTGCGCGCGCATCCATTCGATGCCGATCGACCCGCACCCCGCGCCGACGTCCCACAGCAGTTCGCCCGGCGCAGGCGCGAGACGGCCTAGCGTGAGCGCGCGCACGTCGCGCTTGGTCAGCTGGCCGTCGTGGCGAAACGCGTCGTCGGGCAAGCCCGGCGTGAGCGCAAGGCGCGGCGCGGATGCATCGCGCGCGCATTCGAGCGCGATCACGTTCAGCGACGCCGTCCCGCCGATCTCCCACGAGTGGGCGCGCCCGTCGATCAGGCGTTCGGACGCGCTGCCCAGATGCTCCATCACGATCATGCGCGTCGCGCCGAAGCCGCATTGCGCGAGCCACGCGGCGACGGCGGCGGGCGTTGCGCCATCGGCGCTCAGCACGAACACGCGCGCGCCGTCGTGCAAATGCCGTTGCAACGCCGCGAGCGGCCGGCCGACCAGCGAGACCGTCGCGACATCCTGCAGCGGCCAGCCAAGGCGCGCCGCCGCGAGCGACACCGACGAAGGCGCGGGCAGCACGCGCAGTTCGTCGGTGCGAACGTGGCGCGCGAGCGTCGCGCCCACGCCGTAGAACATCGGGTCGCCGCTCGCCAGCACGCACACGGGCGTGTCGCGCCGCGCGAGCACGGGCGCGATGTCGAATGGCTGCGGCCACGGCTCGCGCGCGGCGGACAGGCACACGGGCAGCATCGCCAGATGCCGCGCGCCGCCGTAGATCACCCGCGCGTCGATCAACGCGCGCCGCGCCGCCTTTCCGAGGCCGGCAAAACCGTCGTCGCCCATTCCCACCACGGTCAGCCAGGCCGGCATGCGTCCATCCTCATTTGAATCTCGATAACGCCGCGGCAGCTTGTATTCAAAGGCCGCGGCATCGTTGTGCTGTTCGAAAAAAGGCATAATACCCGTTCGCCGGTGCCTTTCGGGGCCCAAGAGGGAACACAACACGGATCGCCGATGATTGTGGCTGCCCCCGCAACTGTATGCAGCAAGTCCACGCCAGCGCGCGCCCCGGGCATCGACTGGACCGCGGGCGTCGACGTGCTGCCAGCCAGATACCTGCCGGCCAACCAGTTCGTGCCAGCCACATCGGGCGGGGTGTACCGATGCCGTGCCGCTCTCATCCGAGACGCCCGGGCCGTCGCGCGACCCTAACCCGGTGATGTCTTGAGCCCAGCTTTCCGTTCGTCCGATGCCTGCATGCCGCGCCCTTCCGCCTGCCCGGGGCTGTTGCGCATCGTGCCCGCGCTCGACGGCGGCATCTGCCGCGTGAAGCTCGCGGGGGGCGCACTGGGCGCGTCGCAGGCTGATGCCATCGCCGACGCCATCGACGCGCACGCGTCGGGCGTCGTCGACGTGACCAATCGCGCGAACCTTCAGTTGCGCGGCGTGAAGCCGGGTCGCGAAGACGCGCTGATCGCCGCGCTGCTCGCGGCCGGGCTCGGCCCGCAGGCACACGCTCACGCGCTGGCCGACGACGTGCGCAACGTGATGATCAGTCCCGCCGCGGGCCGCGATGCGCACGCGCTGTTCGACACGGCTGGGCTTGCCGCTGAACTTCTCGCCCTGCTGCAAGGCGATGCGCGCTTCGCGGCGCTGTCGGCGAAATTCGCGCTGCTGCTCGACGGCGGCGAGCGTCTGATGATGCTCGATCATCCCCACGACATCTGGTTCTCCGCGCTGCGGCATCCCGCGCACGACAACGTGCTGGTCGGGTTCGGTCTCGCGGGCTGCCCGCCTGTCGACGCGCGGCACGCGGGCGCGCTGGCCGCCGTCGCGCCCGAACACATCGTGCCGTTGACGCAAGCACTCGTGCACACGTTTCTCGATCTCGCGCAGCCCGGCCACACGCGCATGCGCGATGTGCTCGCCACGCATGCCGCTGAAAGCGTGCTGGCGCAAGCCGCGCGCAAGACCAGCGTTCGGCTGCTACGCGACGCATACGTCGCGAACTGGCGCCGCGAGCCCGCCGACGCGTCACGCAGACTCGGCGCGCACGCGCAGCGCGACGCAACCCGCCTGCATTTGGGCGGGCAGCCTGCTTTGGGCCGCATGCGAAGCGCAACCTTGCGCGGACTCGCGAACATCGTGCGCAACAACGAAGGCGCGACGCTGCGCATGACGCCGTGGCAAGGCGTGCTGCTGACCGACATCGAGCCCGCAAACGTCGATGCGACGCTGCACGCACTCGCCGCCCTCGGCCTCGCCACGACGACATGCGATCCGCTGACTCGGGTGATCGCCTGCGCGGGTTCGACAGGCTGCGCGAAAAGCCTGGCGGACGTGAAAGCCGACGCAGCGACGCTCGCGCCGCACGTGCCCGGCCGCACGCAAGTGCATCTGAGCGGCTGCGCGCGATCGTGCGCGGCCGCGCATCGCGCGCCGTACACGCTGCTCGCCGTCGGCGGCGAACGCTATGACCTCTACCACACACAAGACCCGCGTGATCCCGCCGGCTTCGGCCGTCCCGTCGCGCGCGGCCTGACGATCGACGAAGCGGCGACGGCATTGAACGGGTCCGCGCCGCCCTCTTTTGATGAGCCATTCGATGCCTGAATACATCCGCGACGGACAGGAAATCTATCGCCAGTCGTTCGCGACGATACGCGCGGAAGCCGACCTCTCGCACATTCCCGCCGACCTCGAAAAGCTTGCCGTGCGCGTGATCCACGCGTGCGGCATGGTCGATATCGTCGGCGACCTGCGTTTTTCTGACGGCGCGGGCCAAGCCGGACGCCACGCGCTCGCGAACGGCGCGCCGATCCTCTGCGACGCGCGCATGGTCGCCGAAGGCATCACGCGCGCGCGCCTGCCCGCGAACAACGAAGTGATCTGCACGCTCGGCGACGCGCGCGTGCCCGCGCTGGCGCGCGAGCTGGGCAACACGCGCTCGGCCGTCGCGCTCGAGCTGTGGCGGCCGCATCTGGCGGGGAGCGTCGTCGTGATCGGCAACGCGCCCACCTCGCTCTTCTATCTGCTCGACATGCTCGACGCGGGCGCGCCGCGGCCGGCGCTGATTCTCGGCTTTCCCGTGGGCTTCGTCGGCGCGGCGGAGTCGAAGGCGCTGCTCGCCGCCGACAGCCGCGGCGTGCCGTTCGTCGCTGTGCACGGACGGCGCGGCGGCAGCGCGATGGCGGCGGCCGCCATCAACGCACTGGCCACGGAGGAAGAATAAATGGCCAAACAGAACGTCATGCGCGGACGGCTCTTTGGACTCGGCGTCGGTCCCGGCGACCCGGAACTGATCACCGTGAAGGCGCTGCGTCTGCTGAAATCGGCGCACGTGGTGGCGTATTTCGTCGCGAAGGGCAAGAAAGGCAACGCGTTTTCGATCATCGAATCGCATCTGTCGAGCGAGCAGGAACAATTGCCGCTCGTCTATCCCGTGACGACGGAAGCGCTCGAACCGCCGTTGTCGTATGAAGCGATCATTGCCGACTTCTACGATACAGCGGCCGAAGTGGTCGCGGCGCATCTCGACGCGGGACGCGACGTCGCCGTGATCTGCGAAGGCGACCCGTTCTTCTATGGCTCGTACATGTACCTGCACGACCGGCTCGCGAACCGGCTGTCGCCGCGCTTCGACGCCGAAGTCGTGCCCGGCGTCTGCTCGATGCTCGGCGGCGTCGCCGTGCTGGGCCAGCCGCTCGTCTACCGGAATCAGACGCTGTCGGTGCTGTCGGGCGTGCTGCCCGAAGACGAACTGAAGCGGCGTCTGGCCGATGCCGACGCTGCCGTCGTGATGAAGCTCGGCCGCAACTTCGACAAGGTGCGCCGTGTGCTCGACGAACTCGGGCTGGCGGATCGCGCGCTCTACGTCGAACGCGCGACGATGACGAACCAGCGCATCGTGCCCCTCGCCGACGTCGACCCGATGGCGTCGCCCTACTTCTCGCTGCTCGTCGTGCCGGGGGAAAAATGGCAAGGATGACGACGCCGCCCGCCGTCGTGATACTCGGCACCGGCGCGCAGCACACCGCGCGGCGCCTGCAGGCGCTGTACGACGGCGCGAAAGTGCACGGCCTGCATGGCCGCGTCGGCGAAGCGGATATCGCGTACACGGAACTCGGCGCGCATCTGCGCGAGCTGTATGCGAGCGGCACGCCGATCGTCGCGTTGTGCGCGGCGGGCATCGTGATCCGCTGCCTCGCGCCGCTGCTTGCGAACAAGGGCAGCGAGCCGCCCGTGCTGGCCGTCGCCGAAGACGGCAGCGCCGTCGTGCCGCTGCTCGGCGGATTGTCCGGCGTGAACCTGATGGCGCGCGAGATCGCCGCCGCGCTCGACGTGCAGCCGGCCATCACGACGAGCGGCGAACTGCGCTTCGGCGCGCGTGCTGAATCCGCCCGAAGGCTACGCGCTCGCGAGTCTCGATCAGGGCAAACGCTTCGTGTCCGATCTGCTCGCGGGCGAAGCGACGCGCATCGAAGGCGACGCGCCGTGGCTCGACGGCATGCCGTTGCCGCGCGCCGACAGCGCCCGGCGCCTGATTCGCGTCACGCCGCTCGCCTGGAGCGGCGCCGCCGACGAACTGGTGATCCACCCGCGCAGCGTCGTCGTCGCGGTGGACGAAGCAGCCGCCTCCGACGACAGCTTGCACGAACGCATACTCGACGCGGCGCGCGCCCGGGGGCTGGCCTCGCAATCGCTCGCGCTGCTGCTCGCGCCCGCCGCGCTGACGGGCCATGCCACGCTGGCGAAGGCGGCGCAGGCGTTGGACGTCGCGTTGCGCTTCGGGGCCGACGATGCAGCCGGTGTTGACAGCGCTGCGCCCAGCGCCGTCGACCTTCTTCGTAAGACCTTGCGTGTTCCGCACGAAGCCATCGACGGCGATCCAGACGCGCCCGTTGCCTTCGCCGTCGCTGCCGCGCCGCTCGATCCCGCGACGGTCGGCCGTGCGCGCGGCAAGCTGAGCGTGATTGGCCTCGGCCCCGGCGATGCGTCGCTGATGGTGCCCGCCGCGCGCGCCGCGCTCGCGCAGGCCACCGACGTCCTCGGCTACGAAACCTACGTGAAGATGGCGGGCCCGTTCCGGCCCGACCAGCGCGTCCACGCCACCGACAACCGCGAGGAGATGCAGCGCGCCCGCCATGCGTTCGAACTGGCGAGCGCGGGACGGCGCGTCGTGATGGTGTCGTCGGGTGATCCGGGCGTGTTCGCGATGGCGGCGGCCGTGCTCGAAGCCCTTGACGAGGCGGCACAGCACGCGCCGATGCAAGGCGCGGCATGGGCCGCCGTCGAACTCGAAATCGTCCCCGGCGTGTCCGCCGCGCTCGCGACGGCCGCGCAGGCCGGCGCTCCGCTCGGTCACGATTTCTGCGTGCTGTCGCTGTCGGACAACCTGAAACCGTGGGCCGTCATCGAAACGCGGCTGCGCCATGCCGCCGAGGCCGATCTGGTGATGGCGTTCTATAACCCGATTTCGCGCGCGCGCCCGTGGCAGCTCGACAAGGCGCTCGATATCGTGCGCGAATTCCGGGCACCGTCGACCATCGTGGTGCTAGGCCGCGATATCGGCCGGCCCGGTGCGACACTGAAAAACACCACACTTGCCGAACTCCGCTCGGGCGATGTCGATATGCGAACCACGGTGATAATCGGTGCTTCGACGACACGCGCGTTCCGGCCCGCCCAGAGCGGCCGCGAGTGGGTTTACACGCCGCGCTGGTATAAATGAAAGCCGGTTTGAACGTTTGCAGCGCTTTAAATCGGCTAATTACCTGCACCGAATAAACAAATCGTATAAAGACTGAAAGACACACTGAAAGCGCGCGAATAACGGATTGAAGTCGCGCATAAAAAATAAATTAAAGTTTTTCCATAGCGCGACGTATACAACGATTATCTCCGGCCAACGCTTCATTCGTCCCAATATGCAAACCAGTGAAGACACTGTCGATACGGGCGCGAACGCGCCCGCCGCCCCGCGTGAGCTTTCGCCCGACGCGGTGCCCATCGGCACGCCGCTCGATTTCCCGATCGTCGACGCCGACGGCGTGCTGCTGTTCGAGCGCGGCGCGGTCGTGATCGGCGCGGACGAGCATCGCTTTCTTTTCCAGAACTTCAAGCCGCAGCGCGGCGACCTGGACGACGCAGCCGCCGATCCCGCCACGGCCGGACCGGCAGCAAGGGCGTCCGGCGGCGAGCCCGAATCGCTCACGCTGAAGGAAATGCATCTGACGATCGGCGCGCTGATCGGCGTGCGCTCGCAGGTCGGCATGGGCGCGCCGATGCATCCGTCGCGCATCATCGGCTTCGCGCCGAACGAGTCGCTGTTCGTGACGCCGCCGCTCGTCGACGGCAAGCCGATGGCGCTCGCCGTCGGCGAGAACGTCGAGATCGTCGCGATTGCGAGCCAGGCGGTGTTCCGCTTTGTCTGCACCGTCGATTCCGTCTGCCAGGTGCCGTTCCACTACCTCGTGCTGTCGAAGCCGGGCGCGGTGCGGCGTCTGCGCGAGCGCAAGTCGGTGCGCGTGCGCGCGAGCCTGCCGCTGCGCTTTTCGATCGAAGCGGAAGGCAGCGGTTATGAGAGTCTCGGCCTCGTGCAGAGCGTGAGCGCGATGGGCATGTCGTTCGCGGCGCCGTGGACGGTCGGTGAAGTCGGCAAGCGGATTCGTGTCGCGTTCCGCCTGCAGTCCAAGGACATGGACACGTCGATTGAAACGACGGCGATTATCCGTAACATTCAGACGGGTTCGAAGCCCGGTGATCCCGCCACGCACGGCATCGAGTTCGAGAAGCTCGATCAGGTCGAGCAGATGGCGCTGAAGGTGTACGTGTTCGACCGCATCGACGATGTGATCTTCTGGACGAGCGGACCGAAGTAAGTCCGGCGTTTCGCTCGCCCACGAAAGACGGCCCGGTCATGCGCATGATCGGGCCGTCTGCTTTTGCAAACCGCCTTAGAACTCGTAGCCGACCTGCGCGCGCACGCCCGCATCGCCCGACGTCGTCACCGACAACGCGCCGTTCACGAGCCACTTGCCGTCACGCGAGCGATACGTCGCGCCCACGCCGACGGCCGAGCCGCTCTTGTAGTTGCCCGCGCCCGCCGCGACGACGGTATTGCCCGGCTGCGACGGCGTGAGGTTCGGCATCGCCATCGCCGCCGCGACGCCCGCATAGGCGTTCTTCGCGACCTCGTTGACGGAGTGCTGCATCGCGCCGATCTGCTGGTCGGTGTAGTCCTTCGCGGTCATGCCCGCGGGCAGATTGCCGACGGCACTCGACACGGCCTCGTTCAACTGGCCGACGTTGACGGCATCGGTCTTCTGCGTGCCGGCCGCCACGTTGGCGATCTGCCGCTCGTTGCCCGCCGAACCCACCGACACCGTGTTCGCGCGGTCGGCCACCGACCCGTCGCCGAGCGCGACCGCGTGATCGGCCGTCGCCTTCGCGTTCGCCCCCATCGCCACCGAGCTGTTGCCGCTCGCCTGCGCGTTGTAGCCGCTCGCGATCGACTGGGTGCCGCTTGCATTCGCCGCCGCGCCCATCGCCATGGCATGCGTGCCCGCGGCCTGCGACGCTTCCGTGTTGCGGTCGCCATCGGCGATGAACAGCGAATCGACGCCCGTGCCGACGTTGACCACCGCGCTCTCGATCGCGGCTGTCATCTGGTTCAGGTTCACGGCATCCGTGCCTTGCGTGGCGTCCGCGACGTTGGTGATCTGACGCTCGTTGCCCAACGAGCCGACGGAAACGGTATTCGCACGATTCGCGACCGAGCCCGGACCGAGCGCGACAGCGTTCGAAGCGGTAGCTTGCGCGCCGCTGCCGAGCGCCGTCGATGCCGCCGCCGATGCCGTCGCCTGGCTGCCGAGGGCGCTGGCATTCGCGCCGCTCGCAAGCGCCGCGCCGCCGATGGCCACCGTGTTCGCGCCCGCCGCCGACGAATCGGCGAGCGTCGAACTCGTGTGGAAGTACTTCAGGCTGTTGCCGCTCGACCCGTTGCCCGTCGCGATGTTCGCAAGCCGCGTGTCGATGTTCGCGAGCGCCGTACCTGCTGCCATGTTCGTGATCTGGCGCTGTGCCGTTGCAGAGCCGACGGATACGCTGTTCGCGCGATCGGCAACCGCGTTAGCGCCGAGTGCGACCGCGTTGCTCGCGCTGGCTGTAGCGGCCGGACCTGCGGCGACGCTGTCCGCGCCCGTCACAGTCGAATCCGCCAGCGACGAGTTCGCGTGGAAGTACTTGAGACTGCTACCGCCGTTGCCAATGTTGTTGACGAGGTTCGTCAGATTGGCGACGTTCTGGTTGGTTGCGAAAAGCTGCGAACCGTTCACGGCATCTGTGCTGCGGCTGGCGATCTCTCCCGGCGCAAGCTGGGTGATCTGATTGCCGCTCATGAGCACAGCATTCTTCATCAGGATGCCGGCCGTGCCCGTGAGCGTGAGTGAGCCGTTGCCCCATCCCGAGATGCCCACCGTCGGAGAGGGACCCGTACCGTCATCGCCGCCCTGGTAGTTTTCACTGTTTCCGAGCGCAAACGCGATCCCTTGCGAGCAACCCACGATGTTTGTGTAAACCCCCGTGTATCCAATGGCGGTGCCATAGGAGGACGGGTTTGCACTGCAGATTGTCAAACCGCCGTTGCCTAGCGTGTTAGCGGCTGCAATCGTCCCGTGCAAACCAGCGCTAACTCCAACGAGGCCCAATACCGAACCGACAGCGAGCTTCCGGCTGGTCGATCGCTTCGCGCGGCCCGTTGCATTCTCCTGCACCGCAACCCAGGTTCCGGTCGACTCATTCCATACCGATCGATACGTCTTGTTCATTCGTTATCCTATTTAAAGCATCGATTTTTTTACCAGACCACCTTTCGTGATTTGCACTACGGACCACGGGAAGCAGTCGTCACCACTTCCGGACGTCATGCAAATCTAGCCGACGAAAGATATGAAAAGCGCTCGGAAAGCCGAATAGGACAGGTCTTATTGCGCGAAGCAAGGGCCCAATTTCGAAGGTTTCCTACATGCGGAATTGAAACGGGCAATCAGTCAACGTGCGCAGCGTATGCCGGTTCGAATGAAGGAGAAATGCAACGGACGTGACGAAGCAAGCGACGCGTCACCAGGATTTTTTTCTTTTACAAGACGTGCAGAGGAATCGTCGCGCCGAATCGCGCAACGTGAATTGAAGCTTAAGCGCCCATCAGCGCATCAAATGGAAACCACTCGCCGCTCCACTCGCGCGCGAGTTCCGCGCAGCGCCCGATGCGCGTGCGCTCCAGTTCGAAATCGACGATCACCACATGATCGGCGTGCGCGGGCCGCGCAGGCATACCGCTGCTGCGGCCATCGGAAAGCACCCACAGCCAGCGCTGCTGCATCGGCCGACGCCGCGCGACACGTTCCAGCATTGCGGACGCCGCTTCAACGCCGAGGATCAACGGCGTCCCGCCGCCGCCGCCGATAGGCTCGATCCACCGCTCGTTCCACCAGCGCGGCGCGGCGGGACCAAACCGCACATCGGCGCGATCGCCGCCAAAGCAAACCAGCGCCACGTCAGCACGCGCGGCGCGCGCCTGATCGAACATTGCGACGAGCAGACCTTTCGCGCGCGCGAGTTTTTGGCTCGACATCATCGACCCGGAGCAATCGAGCACGAAGCAATGCAGCACGCCGCCGCGCGCGTCTTCGTGCACATAGCGCAAATGGTCCACGCGCAAGCGCTCATCACGCTTCGCGGCCAGCGTGCGCGGCCATGCGATGCGCGCGCCGGAAGAACCGTCGCGTGTCGCATCGCCCGCGCCTTGGCGCCATCGAAAACCGCTGCGCATTGCGCGCGCGGCCGCGCCCTTTCGATGGCTCAGTGTTTTTTTGCGTTGAGGGGAATGACGCTCTTGACGTTCGTGACGCGCGCGGTGCCCGTCGGTTCGGGCGGCAGATAACCGTAGTCGCTATCGGCAGCAGCATTCGCGCTTGCTGCCGCCGAAGGCTCTTGCGAAGGCGCCGATGCATCGTGAGGCTGCACGACAGGTTCATGCAACCGCCGCCGATGCAGCAACACCGATCCGGCTACGCGATCGACATGCGCAATCGTCACCGCATCCGCCTGCTCGAAAGCGGCGAGTGCTCGAGCCGCGCGCAGCATCACGAGATCCGCGCGCAAGCCATCGACGCCCGCCGCAATGCACAACGTGCTGACATGCGCGTGCACTTCGTCGTCGAACGAAAGTTGCGCCAACGCGGCACGCGCCGCGCGAATGCGCGAAACGTACGCATCGCTTTGCCCTGCATGACGTGCGCGAAACGCAGAAGGATCAAGGTCGAACGCAAGCCGCGCCTTGACGATGTCCTGCCGGGTTTGCGGCTCGAAGCAATTCTCCAGCGCGACCATCAAGCCAAAGCGATCGGTGAGTTGAGGCCGCAGTTCACCTTCTTCCGGATTCATCGTGCCGATCAGCACGAAGCGCGCGTCGTGCGTATGCGACACGCCATCGCGCTCGACGGTATTGACGCCGCTCGCCGCTGCATCGAGCAACGCATCGACGAGCCCATCGGGCAACAGATTCACTTCATCGACATACAGCACGCCGCGATGCGCTTTCGCGAGCAGGCCCGGCGAAAAACGCACCGACGCATCACGCAACGCCGACTCGATATCGAGCGTGCCGATCAAGCGGTCTTCGCTCGCGCCCAACGGCAGCGTCACGAATTGCCCTTCCGGCAGCAACTCCGCCAACGCGCGCGCCGCCGTCGATTTCGCGGTGCCGCGCGGGCCGCTCACCAGCACGCCGCCGATGCCCGGATCGACAGCGGCAAGCAACAGCGCCTGCTGCAATGCCTGCTGGCCGATCAATGCGGAAAACGGAAACACCGCGCGCGTCCCGCTGGCTTCACTCATGATCGTGATCCTTCGATGTGTTGTTCGCTATCCAGCAGATGCCGTTCGACTTGCGCGCGATAGTCGCCAGGTTGTTGCCACAGGCCGCGCTGCATCGCTTCGAGCAGGCGCTCGCATACGGCGTGCAATGCATGCGGATTGTGCTGCCGCATGAACTCGCGCGTGTCGGTGTCGTTCAGATACGCATCCGTGACGAGCGCGTATTGATGATCGGCGATCACGCGCGCGGTCGCGTCGTAACCGTAGAGGTAATCGACAGTCGCCGCGATTTCGGCCGCGCCCTTGTAGCCGTGACGCTTCACGCCCTCCAGCCACTTCGGATTCACGACGCGCGAGCGGATCACGCGCGCAATCTCTTCATGCAGCGTGCGAATGCGCGGCGTGTCGGGATTGCTGTGATCCGCGTGGTAGACGTGCGGCTGATTGCCTGCGAGGTGCCGCACCGCCGCCGTCATGCCACCCTGAAACTGGTAGTAATCGTTCGAATCGAGCACGTCGTGTTCGCGGTTATCCTGGTTCTGCAAGACGACATCCATGGCGGCGAGCCGCGTGCCGAACGCATGCCGCGCCTCCTCGCCCGCGCTCTTCTGCGTGTACGCATACCCGCCCCACGACAGATACGCGTTCGCCAGATCGGCGTCCGTCTGCCACTGCTGCGTGTCGATCATCTGCTGCAAGCCCGCGCCATATGCGCCGGGACGCGCGCTGAACACGCGAAAGCCCGCGCGCCGTCGTGCTTCATCGGGCGGGACGCCGCGCGCGATCCACGCATCGCGCTCGCGCATCACGCGCGCGCGAATCGGGTTCACGTCCTCGGGTTCATCGAGTTCGGCGACGGCCTGCACAGCGGCATCGAACAGATGCATCACGTTCGCGAACGCATCGCGGAAGAAGCCGGACACGCGCAACGTCACGTCGATACGCGGCCGGTCGAACGCGGCAATCGGCATGATCTCGAAGTCCGTCACGCGATGACTGCCCGGCGCCCACTTCGGCCGCACGCCGAGCAGTGCGAGCGCCTGCGCGATATCGTCGCCGCCTGTGCGCATCGTCGCCGTGCCCCACACGGAAAGACCGATGGCGCGCGGATAATCGCCGTGCTCCTGCAAGTGCCGCTCGATCAGCGTCTGCGCGGACTTCAAACCGAGCGCCCACGCGGCTTGCGTCGGGATCGCGCGCGTATCGACGGAATAGAAGTTGCGGCCCGTGGGCAACACATCGGGGCGTCCGCGCGACGGCGAGCCGCTCGGGCCCGGCGGCACGAAACGCCCTTCGAGCCCGCGCTTCAGATGCATCAGTTCGTGCGGCCCGCATGCGTCGAGTCGCGGCAAGATGTCATCGCGCAACCGTTCGAGCACTTGCGCGGCGTGCGGCAGTTCGTCGGTGCAAGGCGCGGCGTTCGTGCCGCTCTGCAAACCGCACACGCTGTCGAGCAACGACGACGCCAGCAGTTCCAGCCGCTCACGTGTGTCGCCGTTGTGGCGCCAGGGCGCATCGCTCACGCGCTGCAACAGCGCGGGACGTGGCCCGTGCCACTCGGCAGACCAGTCCGCCGACAGCGGATCGAACAGATGATCGACTTCGAGATCGCGCGCCAACGCATCGATCAGCCCCGCCTTCGCGCCCATGCCGTCGCCGACCGGAAAGCGCCCGAGCGCGAGCAGCGTATCGCGCCGCTGCACGCCCGCAGGCGACTGCCCGAACGTATGCAAGCCGTCGCGAATCTGCGCTTCTTTCAGTTCGCACAGCCATGCATCGACGCGCGTCAGCAGCGTGTCTTCCGTATCGGCATCGCTCGGCGCTGCAAGACTCAACTCTTCATGCAGCCGATGTTCGACAATGGTGTCGAGTATGGTTCGCCGCAATAGCTTTGCACGACGCGGATCGACCATCAGCGCGTCGTAGTACTCGTCGACTTGACGTTCGAGATCCTGCAGCGGCCCGTAGTTTTCCGCGCGGGTGATGGGCGGCATCAGATGATCGACGATCACGGCCTGCGTGCGGCGTTTCGCCTGGCTGCCTTCGCCTGGATCATTGACGATGAACGGATACAGATGCGGCAGCGGCCCGAGTATCGCATCGGGCCAGCACGTGTCGCTCAACGCGACGCTCTTGCCCGGCAGCCATTCGAGATTGCCGTGCTTGCCGACATGCACGACGGCATCGATATGAAACTGATGCCGCAGCCAGAAATAGAACGCGAGATACGCGTGCGGCGGCACGAGTTCGGCATCGTGATAGCTGGCGTAGTCATTCTGCTCGCGCGAGCGCGGCGGCTGAATGCCGACGAACACATGCCCGCAACGCCAGCCCGCGATCATGAAACGCCCGCGCCGCACAGTCGGATCGCGTTCAGGCGCGCCCCACTTCGCATTCAGCGCGTCGCGCAGCGCTTGCGGCAGACGCGCGAAGTGCGTCATGTAGTCGCTCAACGCAAGGCTCTGCAACGCAGGCCGCAGATCGCGCACGACGGGATCATTCGTCACGCCCTGCGTCAACGCGTCCATCAACGCGCTGCCGTTCGCGGGCACATCGTCGATGCGATAGCCTTCGTCGCGCAGCATCGCGAGAATGTTCACGACGGATGCCGGCGTATCGAGCCCCACGCCATTGCCGATGCGCCCCTCGCTCATCGGATAGTTCGCGAGTATCAGCGCGAGCTTTTTCTCGGGGTTCGGCGTGCGGCGCAGCTTGCACCAGCGCTCGCTCAACTCAGCGAGAAACGTGATGCGCTCGTGATCCGGCTGATAACGAACCACGTCCACTTCCGTATGCGGACAGCGATACGCGAGCCCCTTGAAACTGATCGCACGCGTGATGATGCGGCCGTCCACCTCGGGCAACGCGACATGCATCGCAATGTCGCGCGAATTGAGGCCGTGATTGTCCTTGAGCCAGTCTTCGCGATTGCCGCCGCTCAGGATCACCTGCATCACGGGCGCGTCGCCCGCGAGCGCGAGCGGTTCGGGATCGTCGATGGCGGAAGCGGCGAATGCCGTCGTGTTCAACACGAGTGCGACGTGATGCTGCGCAGCCAGTTCCTGCACGACGTCCCGGCTGATCGTATCTTTGAGCGACGTGATCGCGACGGGCAGCGGATTCATGCCGCGCGCTTCGAGCGCATCGGTCAGCGCATCGAACACGGCCGTATTCGCCGCCTGCAAATGCGCCTTGTAGAACAGGATCGCGACGACAGGCGCGCCTGGCTTCCAGCGTGCCTGCCAGTCTTCGACTGTCGCGATGTCGCGCTCCGGGTGATAGAGCGCGGCATGCGGCAATGGACTCGGCGGCGCAGGCTCCTTGCCCCAGCCGAGCGCGCGCCACGCAATGCAGCGCATGAACGCTTCGGCATTGTGTGCGCCGCCTTCGCGCAGATAGCGCCATAACTGATGGCACAGGTCGGCGTCGGCGGTGCTGCGCGCGAGCAGGTTCGGATCTTCCTGCAGATCGCCGGAAAACATCGCGAGGGTCTGCCCTTTGCGCTGCGCCAATGCGACGACCTGCTCGATGCCGTAAGGCCAATAGGCTTCGCCGCCCAGATGATCGACCACGACCACGCGCGCATGCTGCAACACATCGTCGACGTAAAAATCCACCGACGCCGGCTGCCGCAGATACGTCACGTTGGCAAGCCGCACGCTCGGAAAACCATCGCCCAGACGCGGCACGACGCTCGCGAGCAGCGACAGCGTCGTGTCGGCGGAACTGAGAATGACGATGTCCGCGGGCTGCTGATCGATACGGATCACGCCCTTCGAATCGTCGACGAAACCACCGGGAACGGTGCGCAGCAGATGCATCGCGTTGCCTGTCAGGCCTGTCGTGTCTGCGCGTGCTGCACGTTCAGCGCTGCGTTCAACGCGGCATCGAGCGCGCGTTGCAGCGTGGGCTGATCGAGGTCTGCGCCGATCAGCACGAAGCGGCTCAGCGACGACGCGTCGAGTTCACCCGCCTGCCAGCGCCGGTCGAAGTAGCTGTCGAAACGCCTGCCCACACCCTGAATGACGAGGCGCATCGGCGCATTGGGCAGCGCGGCAAAGCCCTTCACGCGATAGATCGTGTGCGCTTCGACCACGCTTTGCAGCGCGGCGATCATCGTCTCGCGCGACACGGCCTGCGCACTGACGACGACGGAGTCGAACTCGTCGTGATGATGGTCGGCGTGATCGGGATCATCGGCGGAACCGTGGTGATCGTGACGCAGATGAATCGTCTCCTCCAATGCCGATTCGAGCCCGAGCAGCGCGTGCAGATCGAGTTGCCCCCTATGCGCGCGCACCACCTTCACCTGCGGCGGAATCTCCTCGCGGATGACCGTCTCGACACTCGCCTGCTGCGCTTCGTCGAGCAGATCGGTCTTGTTCAGAATCACGAGATCGGCGGCGCAAAGCTGGTCTTCGAACAGCTCGTGCAACGGCGATTCATGATCGAGATTCGGGTCCGCCTTGCGCAACTGGTCGACGGCAACGGGGTCTTGCGCGAACTGGCCGCTCGCCACGGCCGGACCGTCGACCACCGTCACGACGGCATCGACGGTAAAGCTGTTCTTGATCGACGGCCAGTTGAACGCCTGCACGAGCGGCTTCGGCAATGCAAGGCCCGACGTTTCGATCAGCACGTGATCGATCTGCTCGCGCCGTTCGACAAGCTGTTCCATCACCGGGAAAAATTCTTCCTGCACGGTGCAGCACAAACAGCCGTTCGCGAGTTCATAAAGCTGGCCTTCCGTCTCGTTGCCGTTCTCATCGCAACCGATGCCGCAGCCCCTGAGTATTTCGCCGTCGATGCCGAGCTCGCCGAACTCGTTGACGATCACGGCGATGCGCAGGCCGCCCGCATGCTGAAGAATGTGACGCATCAACGTCGTTTTGCCGCTGCCGAGAAAGCCCGTCACGATGGTCACGGGAATCTTGCGCATCTGTGTCTGCATGATGGCTCCGTTGCCCGCGCTGCGTTCGGGCGAACTTGAAGAAGTAAGGCACGGGGACGAAAACGGCGCCGCACGGGCATTTGCATGCTCGAAGAAAGCACCAACGCAAACGCCATGCAGCGCATGAGGAATCGTGAACGCAGCGCCGCATCCCCGCAGCGCAGCGTCGTCGTCTCGGGCCGGTATCCGGGCTGATGAAAGCGCCGCCTCTCCTTCCCGCGCGAGCATTTTCGCGCAGTGGATTGCTCTGCATGGGCCGCTATTGGACGCACATGCAGCGAGGCCGGCTCTGCATCGTCTTCGCGATGCCTTCACCTACCGTTGCGGGGAGCAGCATAGTTTGGTTCTGCGATGTCACGCAAAACCGGCTATTTCCCGTTTAACTGCGCACGCCGAACGCGCGCGCGAGCACCAGAGTGCGTGCGAGTTTAGGCTTCGTCGCGAGGAGCGTCAAGAAAGGCCGGACGGGCTTTCCGGGCATCATCCCGAGGCGACGCGCAAGTTGGCGTGTGCTATCGTATGCGCGCGTCTGGTGCCGAGCAGGCCAGCAACTCAGGGCCTGCAGAGTTAAACGGGAAACAGGGAAGCGTCGTCATCGCCATTGCGCGCGATTCATATGACGCCCAGCCTGTGCTGTCCCCGCAACGGTCACGCGGCAAGCGGAATGCCAACGCGTTCCGCGCAGTGCGTTCAAAGCCACTGCCTGCAGCACGCAGGCGGGAAGGCGAACGCGATGAGCCGCCAGCCCGGATACCGGCCAGATGCATGGAGGCGACGATCACCTCGCCATTCGCTGGAGCCGCGGGAAACGGCCGCCAGCGCCCGCGCGCGACTCTCACCGCCCTCGCGCGTCGCAAGCACCATCGGCAATCTCGAATGACCTATCACTCGCAAGCGTGCGCTCGTGCAGCGGCGCTTTTTTCGCAATGAGCCGCGCCTGGCTGATCGGCGCCGGCCCCGGCGACGTCGAGCTGCTCACGCTCAAGGCCGTGCGCACGCTCGCGCAGGCCGATGTCGTACTCGTCGACGATCTCGTCAACCCCGAAGTCCTGCAGTTCGCGCGCGACGACGCGCAAATCGTCCATGTCGGCAAACGCGGCGGCCAGGTGTCGACGCCGCAGCCGGACATCGTCGCGCAGATGCTCGACCATCTGCGCGCGGGCCGCAGCGTCGCGCGCCTGAAAGGCGGCGACCCATTCGTGTTCGGCCGCGGCGGCGAAGAGCAGCAGGCGCTGCAGGCCGCGGGCATCGCGGTCGAAATCGTCGGCGGAATCACTGCCGGTATCGCCGCGCCCGCGGCCATCGGCATTCCCGTCACGCATCGCGATCACGCGCAAGGCGTGATCTTCGTCACCGGCCACGGCGCGGGCGAGCACGAGGCCGACTGGGCCGCGCTCGCGGCGACCCGGATGACGCTCGTGATCTACATGGGCATGCGCCGTCTGAACGACATCGCCGATGCGCTGCTGGCAGCCGGCATGCCGCCCGACACGCCCTGCGCCGCGATCGAATCCGCCACGCGCCCCGAGCAGCGCCATGTGCGCGCGAGCTTGCGCGAACTCGCGCAACACGTCGCCGATGCGGGGCTCGGTTCGCCCGCCATCGTCGTGATCGGCGGCGTCGCGTCGCTCGGCGTGTCATGAAGCTCGTCGCGGGCATCGGCTGCCGGCGCGGCGTGTCGGCCGAACAGATCGAACGCGCCGTGCGTGACGCGCTCGGCGCGACGCTCGACTTCGCGGCGCTGCACGCAGTTGCGTCGCTCGAATCCAAGGCCGATGAAGCCGGTCTCGTTGCATTCTGCGCGCAGCATGGGCTGCCGCTGCGCACCTTCACCCGCGAAGCCATCGCGTCGCTCGATGCGGCAACCAGCGTGTCGGCCGCCGCGCGCGAACATCTCGGCATCGACGGCGTATGCGAGCCTTGCGCGCTGCTCGCGTCGCGAGGCGGAACCCTGCTCGTGCCGAAGCGCGCGCGCGACGGCGTGACGGTCGCGATCGCGTGCGCTGCCGCACGCTCTCCATCCCACGACATACCCGCAATCAAGGAACATCGATGAAAACCGATCCCGAATCGCACGCACGCATGACGCAGCGCCGCCGCGAAGGCCACGAGAAAAAGCAGGCGCAGGCGACGGTCGAAAAAGGCCTGTTGATCGTCTACACGGGTACGGGCAAGGGCAAGTCGACGGCGGCGTTCGGCATGGCCGTGCGCGTGCTCGGCCACGGCCTGAAGCTCGGCGTCGTGCAGTTCATCAAGGGCGCGCTGCACACGTCCGAACGCGATTTTCTCGGCACGCAGGCGAACTGCGACTTCGTCACGATGGGCGACGGCTACACCTGGAACACGCAGGACCGCGAAGCCGACATCGCGACGGCACGCAAGGGCTGGAACGAAGCGCGCCGCATGATCGAAAGCGGCGAGTACCAGATGGTGATTCTCGACGAGTTGAATACGGTGCTGAAGTACGAATATCTTCCGCTCGATGAAGTGCTGTCTGTCGTCAATGCGCGGCCCGAGATGCTGCATGTCGTGATCACGGGCCGCCATGCACCCGACGCGCTCGTCGACGCCGCCGATCTCGTCACCGAAATGCGCCTCGTCAAGCATCCTTACCGCGAGCAGCACGTGAAGGCGCAGCGCGGCGTGGAGTTCTGAACATGCTCGCGTGTCCCGCCCTGTTCATCAGCGCGCCGGCGTCGGGCCAGGGCAAAACGACGGTGACGGCCGCGCTCGCGCGGCATCATCGGCGCATGGGGCGCGACGTGCGCGTGTTCAAGACTGGCCCGGATTTTCTCGACCCGATGATCCTAGCGCGCGCGAGCGGGGCGCCCGTGCTGTCGCTCGACCTGTGGATGGTCGGCGAGTCCGCATGCCGCGCGCTGCTCGCGCAGGCCGCGCGCGAAGCGGATCTGATCCTGATCGAAGGCGTGATGGGCCTGTTCGACGGCACGCCGAGCAGCGCCGATCTCGCCGCCAGATTCGGCGTGCCTGTCGCGGCCGTGATTTCCGCGAAGGCGATGGCGCAGACCTTCGGCGCTGTTGCGTTCGGCCTCGCGCGCTTTCGCGAGGACGTGCCGTTTCATGGCGTGTTCGCGAACCGGGTCGGGTCGGCGCGTCACGCGCAGATGCTCGAAGAAGCGCTGCCGCGCGATCTGAAGATGCTCGGCTATCTGTCGTCGACGGATTCGATCGAATTGCCCGATCGCCATCTGGGCCTGCTGCAGGCGGCTGAAATCGACGATCTCGACGCGCGGCTCGAGCGCGCCGCCGACGCGCTCGCCGCCACCCCGCTCGCCCAGTTGCCGCCCGCCATCGCGTTCGACGAGCCGGAACACGAAGCGCCGCTGCCGCGTCTGCTCGACGGCATGCACGTCGCGATCGCGCGCGACGCGCGTTCTCGTTCATCTATCCCGCCAACGTGCAGCTGCTCGAAGCGCTCGGCGCGCGCGTCACGTATTTCTCCCCCCTTGCAGACGAGCCCGTGCCCGGCGGCGCCGACGCGCTTTATCTGCCCGGCGGCTATCCGGAACTGCACGCGTCCACGCTGGCGGCCAACGCGCGCAGCGCCGCGTCGATCCGTGCACATGCGAGCGCGGACAAAACCGTCGTCGCCGAATGCGGCGGCATGCTGTATCTGCTCGACAGCGTCACGGACACGCAAGGCGCGAGCACGCCGATGCTCGGCCTGTTGCCGGGCCACGCCGCGATGCAGACGCGCTTCACGGCGCTAGGCATGCAGCAGATCGACGACGCGACGCACGGCCTGCTGACGGGCCACACGTTTCACTATTCGCGCGTGAGCACGCCGCTCGCTCCCGTGCGCCACGCGACGCGCGCCCAGTCCGACGCGCCCGGCGAAGCCGTCTATCGCCGGGGTTCGATCGCCGCCACCTATATGCACGGCTACTGGCCGTCCAACCCGGCCTTCGCGGCCGCCCTCTTTCATGGCCGAGCCTTTTAACGACGCCGAACGCGCCGCCGTCTATCGCGCGATCTACGAACGGCGCGACATGCGCCACTTCGTGCCCGCGCCCGTCGATCCCGCCGTGCTCGCGCGCCTGATCGACGCCGCGCATCACGCGCCGAGCGTCGGCTACATGCAGCCGTGGCGCATCGGCCGCATCACCGATCCCGCGCTACGGCAGAGCCTGCACGACGCCGTCGAACGCGAACGCCTGCTGACGGCCGACGCGCTCGGCAAGCGCCGCGACGAATTCATGAAGCTGAAGGTGGAAGGCATGCTCGAGTGCGGCGAGCTGCTGGCGATGGCACTGATGGACGGCCGCGAGAAACATGTGTTCGGGCGACGCACGCTGCCCGAGATGGACCTCGCGTCGGTCGCCTGCGCGATCCAGAACATGTGGCTCGCGGCGCGCGCGGAAGGTCTCGGCATGGGCTGGGTATCGCTGTTCGATGCCGACGAAGTGCGCACGCTGCTCGGCATGCCGGCGGGCGCGCGGCCCGTGGCGCTTCTGTGCGTCGGGCACGTCGAGCGTTTCTATGCCGAGCCGATGCTCGAATCGGAAGGCTGGGCCACACGCATGCCCCTCAGCGCGTGCCTGTTCGAGAACACATGGCCCGCGCAACCCGCGCGAGCGTGCGATGACGAGCGGCAGGCGGGCAGCGCAAGCGAGGCGCGCGCAAACAACACCAGCACCGACCCGTCAGAGGCTGCCTGACGCGCGTTAAAGGGCCTTGGAAGGCGTTGGCAGCCTCTTGGCGTCGTCGGTGCCTGCCGTCAGCTTTCGCCCTTCTCGATCCGCTCGAGCCGGTAGCCGTAGCCGTAAATTGGCATCAGACGGTAGCCGTTCTCGGGCCGCAGACCGAGCTTCGAACGCAGCATCGACACGTGCGTGTCCATCGTGCGCGACGGAATGCCCGCGGCCTGCTTCCAGATCGCGTCGAGGATATGCGAGCGCGACAGTGGCCGGCTCAGATGCTTGAACAGCAGCAGCGCGAGCTCGAACTCCTTGTGCGTCAACGTGACGGCATTGCCGCGCACATGTACGCGCTTTGCGCCCGGCTCGAATTCGTATTCGCCGAACACCTCTTTTTCCGCTACGGGCTCGCGTTGCGCGCGGCGCAGCAGCATGCCGACGCGCGCGAGCAGCGTCGCCGCGCTCACCGGCTTGACGATGTAATCGTCAGCGTCCTTGTCCTGCGGCGGCAGGTCGCTCACGCGCCCCATCAGCAGGGCGGGTATGCGCTCGGCGAGCGTCTGCCGGACCCAGCGCAGCACCTCGTCGCCCGACAGTGCGGGCGCATGGCGATCCAGCACAAGCAGATCGAAAGGTTGGCTGCGCAGTTGCCTGACGAGCGAGTGCCCGTCGTCGAACGCATGACACGTGTGTCCCGCCGCCGACAAGGTCCTGCACACGAAGTCGGCTTGCGCCTGAGTCTCCTCCAGAACTGCAATTCTCATAAAACCCCGCAACGCTAATTCGTTGTTACTGTCCGACCGGGAAATCCCGATGAAGGATGACGACTTGCAAATCGGAAATTTGAAATCCACATTCGCTTTGTTCGCATGCCTTGCATCGATTGCCGGCAAATTGCTTCAAATCGCCAGACAATGCCTCGATACCCGAGATTGCGTAAATGCCTTCGCGCCGCTTTCCGGAGTTGGAACAACCGGTATTAAAGAGGCGCAACATCCACTTCTTTTTGCCGCATTGAACAACGCGGATTTTTCTGTTGCCTTTCCTGCCAGCCGGGCATTGCCTGTTTCACGCGGATGTTCAGGGGAAAACGCATGAAGGACGCGGCGTCCGGCGATTGGTATGACGTCTTTTGCGGCGGGAAATACTGGTCACTTCCGAAAGCAGATCGACAGACTGTTCTGTCGACGGGTGGCGGCTACGCGCCGGATTCCACGCGATGGAATAAAAGTTCGTGCCAGTAACCTGATGGATTTAACAATTCGAGCGTCGCCGCTGACGCATTCAATTTTAAATCGGGGTGAAGATTATTAGAACGAATTCGATCAGTCAATTAATCTCGCAGCTTTTATGTGGCGAGGCGGTCAATTCGTTAAATCGGGCTGACGAGACCGATAACATTTTACGGTGTCATTTGCCCGCTACCATGTCCCTATGTCCTTTTAGCGGCTTTTGCCGCACTGCACTTTAGCGTCGACGCGCAAGGCGCGCGCCACGCGTGCATCGCCGCGTGCCCGCACGCAAGCCGCGACGGCTGATGCAAGTGCGCGAACGCCGATTAGACGTTTTCGTCGGCCCTCTCGCCAGAAGCAGGCGACGCGCAAAGCACGCCGACACCCGCCGCCGCCAGCACTTTGGCGAGCCCTGCCGCCGGCGCCACGTCTGTGACCAGCATATCGAGATCTTCCGCGCTGAATACGTGCACTAGCGCACTATGGCCGAATTTCGTGTGATCGGCGGCGACGATCCGATGCTCGGCTTGTGAAAACGCAACGCGCGCCAGTGCGGCATCGGCCGGCTGCGCGTCCATGAAGCGCCCTTTCGCGTCGATGGCCGTGACCGACACGATGGCATGGCGCACGTGGAACTGCCGGAAGAAGGCAAGCGCGCTGTCCCCGACGGCGGATGCATCGTCGGCGCGCAACTCGCCGCCCGCCATCAGCACGCGGTTGTCGTTGCGCGGCGCGAGCAGGCGCGCGATCTCGGCGGAATTGGTGACGACTGTCAGGCGCGCATGCGATTCGAGCGCGTGCGCGATGTGCACGCAGGTCGTGCCGCCATCGAGCATCAAGGAATCGCCGTCGCACACCTGCTCCGCGACGCGCGCCGCGATGGCGCGCTTGGCCTCGCGCTGATCGACCATGCGGCGCCGGAACGGCGGCTCGTCCAGTTGCGCGGGCAGCATGATGCCGCCGTGCACCTTGACGAGTAGACCCTCGGCGACCAGCGGCTTCAGGTCGCGGCGGATCGTTTCGTCGGACACCCCGAAGGTGCTGGCCAGATCGGCGATCGTGCAGGTCTCTTGCGTGCGGACGAGCCGCAGGATCTCGTTCTGTCGGTGAGTGGCGAACATCGGCGCGAGCGTGGGGAAGTTGCGCGCAAGTCTAACAAATTTGCCCGCGTCAATTCAACACGAATCCAACTATTCCAACATGCCCGACGCTTCCATCGATTCACGATTCATTGCCGGACCATTGCATTTTCAGCGCTTTTTCTGCACAGTACGCAGCAACACACGTCCACACATATCCACTTAATTCCACATTCCGGTCATGACCTCTCCTCTTCCCACGCAGGCTCGCGTCGTCATCGTCGGCGGCGGCATCATCGGATGCTCGGTCGCTTATCACCTCACGAAGCTCGGCTGGACGGACGTCGTGCTGCTCGAACAGGGTCAGTTGTCGTGCGGCACGACGTGGCACGCGGCGGGGCTCGTCGGACAGCTGCGCGCGCAGGAAAGCATGACGAGGCTGATCCGCTATTCGACGGCGCTCTACGCGGAGCTCGAAGCCGACACGGGTCTCGCGACGGGATGGAAGCAATGCGGCTCGCTGTCGGTCGCGCGCACGGCCGAGCGGATGACGCAGCTCAGGCGCACGGCCGCCGTCGCGCGCGCGTACGGCGTGACGTGCGAGGTGATCGGCCCGAAAGAAGCCGGCGAACTGTGGCCGCCGATGCGCACGGACGACCTGCTCGGCGCCGTCTGGCTGCCCGGCGACGGCAAGGCGAATCCGACCGATCTCACGCAGGCGCTCGCGCGCGGCGCGCGCCGGCGGGGCGCGCGCATCGCGGAAAACACCCGCGTTACCGCGATTCACACGCGACCGGCATCGAAAGGACGCGAGGCGAGCGGCGTCGCATGGCGCGACAAGGCAGGCAACGAAGGCACGATCGCCGCGCAGGTGGTCGTCAACTGCGCGGGACAATGGGCGAAAGCCGTAGGACGGCTATGCGGCGTGACGGTGCCGCTGCATTCCGCCGAGCATTACTACATCGTCACGGAGAAGATCGCGGGCGTGCATCCCGACCTGCCCGTGATGCGCGACCCGGATGGCTACATCTACTTCAAGGAGGAAGTGGGCGGCCTCGTGATGGGCGGCTTCGAGCCGGACGCGAAGCCGTGGGGCATGAACGGCATCCCCGACAGTTTCGAGTTCCAGCTGCTGCCCGATGACTGGGATCAATTCCAGATCCTGATGGAGAACGCATTGCAGCGCGTGCCCGCACTGGAGACGGCACAGGTGCGCCAGTTCTACAACGGACCGGAGTCGTTCACGCCCGACAACCATTTCATGCTTGGTGAGGCGCCCGAGTTGCGCCATTTCTACGTCGGCGCGGGGTTCAACTCGATGGGGATCGCGTCGGCGGGCGGCGCGGGCATGGCGCTCGCCGAATGGATCGTCGCGGGCGAGCCGACAATGGACCTCTGGCCCGTCGATATTCGCCGCTTCGCGCGCTTCAACGGCAATGACACGTGGCTGCACGACCGAGTGAAGGAAACGCTCGGCCTGCACTACGCGATGCCGTGGTCCAATCGCGAGCTCGACAGCGCGCGGCCGTTTCGCCGCTCGCCGCTCTACGCGCAACTGCGCGACGAAGGCGCGTGCTTCGGCAGCAAGATGGGCTGGGAACGCGCGAACTTCTTTGCGCCGACGCGCGAAGAGGCGCGTATCGATTACGCGTTCGGCCAGCAGAACTGGCTGCCGTGGAGCGGCGACGAACATCGCGCCTGCCGCGAAGGCGTCGCGCTGTTCGATATGACGTCGTTCTCCAAATTTCTCGTCAAGGGACGCGATGCCGAAGCCGTGCTGCAACGGATCGTCGCGAACGATGTCGCGGTGCCGCCCGGCACGGCTGTCTACACGGGCATGCTCAACGAGCGCGGCGGCTATGAATCGGACTTCACGCTCACGCGCCTGTCGGACGATCAATATCTGCTCGTCACGGGTTCGGCGCAAACCACGCGCGACTTCGACACGATCGACAAGCGCATCCCGCCCGACAGCCATTGCATGCTCGTCGATGTGACGAGCCAGTACGCGGTGCTCGCGCTGATGGGGCCGCGCTCGCGCGATCTGCTTGCGAGCGTGTCGAAAGCCGACTGGCGCAATCAAGCGTTCGCGTTCGGACAGAGCCGCGAGGTCGACATCGGCTACGCGACGGTGCGCGCGACGCGCATCACGTATGTCGGCGAACTCGGCTGGGAACTGTATGTGCCCGTCGAAGTCGCGGTCGGCGTCTACGAGACGCTGCACGCCGCGGGAAAGCGCCTCGATCCGCAAAACGGCCTGAAAAACGCGGGCTATTACGCGCTGGAGTCGCTGCGGATCGAGAAAGGCTATCGCGCGTGGGGACGCGAGCTGTCGCCGGACACGACGCCGTTCGAAGCGGGTCTCGGGTTCGCCTGCAAGCTCGACAAGCAGATCCCGTTCATCGGGCGCGACGCGTTGCTCAAGCGGCGCGACGAGCCGCTGCGCCGGCGCCTCGTCGTGTTCACCGTCGACGGCGCCAGCGATCGCATGCTATGGGGCGGCGAAGCGATCATGCGCGACGGCGCGGCCGTCGGCTTCGTGACGTCGGCGGCATTCGGGCACACGCTCGGCTGCCCCGTCGCGATGGGCTATGTGAAACGCGACGACAGCGCCGCGCTCGACGAAGCGTGGCTCACGAGCGGCCGCTATCAGATCGACGTAGCGGGCGAACGGCTGCCCGCCACGCTGCATCTGAGAGCGCCATACGATCCCGCATCGGCGCGCGTGAAAAGCTGAGCGGCCGGCCCGTCAGTGCCCATCAACGCCCGGCGGCCCGCTCTTCATCGCGCAACTCGACGTTGCGTGCAAGCTCACGCGGCGTCACGCCGAGCAGCCGCTTCATCCAGTGCGCCATGTGGCTCTGATGCGCGAACCCGGCTTCGAGCGCGACCTGGCTCGCGCTGAAGCGGCCTTGCAGCAGCAGCGATTTCGCGCGCTCGACGCGCCGCTGCACGACATGCCGGTGCACCGGCACGCCCATCGTCTCGCGAAACAGCACCTTGAAATGCGGCACGCTCATGCCGACAAGGGCAGCGAGCGCCGTCAGCGTCAGACGTTCGTCGAGATGCGCCTCGATGTAGTCGATCACGCGTGCCGCCGCCCGCGCCGACAACACACGGCTTCGTCGATCGCGCGACACGTCCGCGCCCGCGAGCCGTACGATCATCGCCGTGCACAGGCTCTCGGCGTAGAGGGGATCGGAGGCCTGGTCCGCTTCGAGTTCGGCGCGCATGGCCCACGCCAGATGCTGGAAGCGCGCATCGCGCATCTGGAATTGAGGGCGAATCTGCGCATCGGCGCCACGCACGCCGATCTGTTCGATCGTGTCGCGCACGAATACGGCGCTGAACCAGATGCGCAAGACCGTGCAGTTGGCGTCGTCGGACCATTCGCCATCGAGGCCTGCCGGGATCACGTCGGCGTCGCCGTGCGCCTGAATGCGTGCGAGGCGCTCGCCATTGCATCGGCACAAGGCACGCACGGGCGCACCCACGTGCACGCCCACGCGATGCTCGACGGCGGCGGGGATGCGGTGCGTGCCCGCGGAAATCCCGAGCAATTCAGCGCCAAAACCCGACCAGCCGAGCGACGCGCTCGACAGCAGGCTCTCGCGCGCGCCCGAATGCGGCTGCAACGCAGGAAGGACGGCATTCATCGCTTGCACCTCTTGGTCATGATTGCCGCATTGTGCTGGATTGCGCCGGGTTTGGCGCGTGCGTGGCCAAGCGTCGCTTCGCGTATCGCGCGACGGCGTGCGCATCGTCATCCGGATCTGCTGTCCGTCATCCTTGCCTGCGCGTTTGCAGAGCGCTTGCCGCGTACGCTCGACACATTCTGTCGACGAAGGAGTCAAGCGATGTTCGTTATTTTTGGCGCAACGGGGAGAGTGGGCCGCTCGACCGCGGCGGCGCTCAGACACGCAGGCCATGCCGTACGCGCCGTCGCCCGCGATCCGTCGCAATGCGAAGCGCTGACGCGGATCGGCTGCGAAGTCGTGCGCGGCGATCTCGACGACGAGGCGTCGATGCATCGCGCGCTCGACGGCGCCGTTGCCGTGCAGATGCTCTGCCCGGTGCCGCCGCAGGAACCCGACCCGGCGGCCGCGATGCGCAACACGATCGATACGGCGGCACGCGTGCTGCGTGCGCACCCGCATCTTCATGTCGTCGCGCTGTCCGACTACGGCGCCGAACTCGACGCGGATACGGGCATCACGATGCTGTTTCACTATCTCGAAGCGGCGTTCCGGGACGCCGCGCCGCGCCTCACGCTGCTGCGCGCAGCCGAACATATGCAGAACTGGGCGCGCGTGCTGCCCGCCGCGCTCGCGACGGGACGGCTGCCGAGCCTTCATCATCCTATCGACAGGCTGTTTCCGACGGTGTCCGCGCACGACGTCGGTAGCGTCGCCGCGCAGTTGCTGAGCGACGGGCCGGCACGCGACGGCGTGCGCGTCGTGAGCGTCGAGGGTCCACGCCGATACGCGGCAAAGGATGTCGCGCGCGTGCTGGGCGAGGCGAGCGGATGCGATGTCGTCGCGCTTGCGCTGCCGCGCGATCAATGGGAACCGACGCTGTCGCGCGCGGGACTCAACGCGAACCACGCAAAGCTGATCGTGGATCTTTACGACGCACAGAACGCGCAGCGGATCGATGTCGAAGCGGGCGTCGGCGAGCGGCGCTTCGGCACGACTGAACTGCGTGAGGTGTTCGATGCTCTCGTGCAAGCAAACAACGCGCGTTGAAACTATAGGAATGTGCCGGACGCATCGCTTCCTGTGCGCAACACAGCGTGCGAGTGCGCCACGCAATGGCGTGACGCGCGATGGCGCTAAAGCCCTCTATGGCCTTGCGATCGCCCTGGCCTCGCGGCTCGGACGGCTTCGGCTGGCGCACCTGCTTGCGTCGATTCCCGACAGCAACGACGACTTCGCGATCTTCTAGCGATAGCGATGTTCCGACGAGCTTCCGAAGCCCCAAGAAACAAATGGCCTCGCGATGCGCGAGGCCATTCCTTATAGCGCGTGACAGCAGCACGCAATCAGCGTGGCGTTACTCGTTTTCTTCGAAGTAGTGCCCGAACTTGACCTGCTTGGTGCGGATGTAGCGCTCGTTTTCCTCGCGCATCGGAATGGCCAGCGCAACGCGCTCGCAAACAGGAATGCCATGCTTCGACAGCGAGTCGAACTTCTTCGGGTTATTGCTCATCAGGCGCACGGACGTCACCTTCAAGAGCCGCAAAATGGCCGCCGCCGAATCGTATTCGCGCGAATCGTCAGGCAGACCGAGATCGAGATTCGCCTCGACGGTGTCGCGCCCCTGTTCCTGCAGCGCATACGCGCGAATCTTGTTCGACAACCCGATACCGCGGCCTTCGTGGCCGCGCAGATACAGCAGCACGCCGCAGCCTTCAGCCGCGATATAGCGCAGCGCGAGATCGAGCTGCTCGCCGCAGTCGCAGCGATACGAGCCGAGCACGTCGCCCGTCAGACATTCGGAATGCAGGCGCGTGAGCACTGATTGCTTCTCGGCGACTTCGCCCATCACGAGCGCAAAATGCTCGGCGCCCGAGTCGTTGACGCGAAACACATACGAGGTAAAGGTGCCGTAGCGGGTGGGAAGCGTGGCCGTCGCGTCGAGCGTGACGCATTCGCCGGTGGGTACGCCGACAGCGTGCGACGGATCGTGAGACATGGGCATGGCGTTAGCGGTATTGCGGACATGAACCCGTCAACGAACGGGGATAAAGACCGGAGAATGATGACCGGCAGATCGGATACAGATGCGGAGTTTACCGCTAAACGATGAATTGTACCTGGCAGCCGCTTCGCCGCGGTGCGCATGCGCGCACACGATGGTGCACGGGCGGGCGTTGTCGTACAGCCGACGAAAGGCCACGCGTTGCCCAACATTCGTGCGGTATGGGTACGATCTTGCACACGATGCGTGTTGTTCCTCACAGAACCCAGGCGAAGCGAGCGTCGCCGCGAACGTCGTCGACGCCTATACTTGGTTTGCGTCTGTTCTGCGCTTGACGTGCCTCTCCCTCATCCCAGCGCGCCGCGGCCAGGCGTGCTGCACTGCAAACGGAGCCGCTCCATGACTAGCGTTGCACAAGTCCTTAAATCGAAGCCGAATCAAGACGTCTTCACGATCGAAGCAACCGATTCCGTCTACAACGCCATCAAGATCATGGCCGACAAGCAAATCGGTGCATTGATCGTCAAGGAAAACGGAGCGATCGCGGGGATCGTCACCGAACGCGACTATGCGCGCAAGATCGTGCTGATGGACCGCTCGTCGAAGACGACGCCCGTTCGCGACATCATGAGCACTGCCGTGCGCTTCGTGCGCCCCGAACAGACCACCGACGAATGCATGGCGCTCATGACCGAGCGCCGCATGCGCCACCTGCCCGTGCTCGAAAACGATCAACTGATCGGCATGGTTTCGATCGGCGACCTCGTGAAGAACATCATTGCCGAGCAGCAGTTCACCATCCAGCAACTCGAGCACTACATACACGGCGCGTAGCCGCTCCCTCGCTGGCCGCACTGGCCGAATTCCGCCAGCAAAAAAAGCCCAATCCGCGAGGTTGGGCTAAGCCACCTTGCGGCGGCGGAGGTTCATGCTTTCATTGACGGCGGCATTGGTGTGCCCTGCTGCGCACTGCGCCGCGCCGCCGTCTGCCTGGCTTTCACGCGCGCTTTATCCGAACTCTGAAGGCGCGCGCACCGGGCCGCGAACGTGCGGCCCGGCTTCCATTTAGCGATTAATGACCGAAGTAGACGTCTTGCGTCGGGTTCAGCGCCTTGACGGCTGCGCCCGATTGCGACGAACCGTTGGTCGGCGCGCCGTAGCCCGTATCGGCGACGCGGGCTTGCGCGACAGCGCCGTTTTGCGCCTGGACGCGTGCTTCGGCGGCCTGGATGTCGGCCGGATAGGTCGAATCGACGGCTGTGGCGGGGTTGTAGCCTGCCTTTTCGAGCTGGATCAGCTGGGCGCGGACTTCGGCGCGCGTCACAGGCTGGTTCGACTGGGCGAACGAGACGACGGGAGCGGCGAGAACAGCAGCGATGGCAACAGCCTTGATCAGCGATTTCATGGTAACTACCTCCGAAAATTCTTTTATCAGCCTGCTTCGCACAACCGTGTGTGAAGCCAGTGATGACAGTGTAGCCAGCGGGATACCAAGGGAAAACCCCTATTTCGGAGATACTTAATTGCGAGACTTGGAAAAGTAGCCGGCCGATGCAGCCGGGGCAATCGAGGTTCGATGGACGGTTTGCAATAGTGCGCGACGTATCAGCCTGGCGCCGGGACGCGGCAACCGCCGACGATTGCCAACCCGCCATGCGCCGCCACGGTTTATCGGGGACAGGAGAGCCGCGTCATTGCGGCCGCCGCGTTTCGCCCGTCAGCAGTTTGCGCGGCCCGCTGACGAATGGACTGCCCGGCTCATAGAAGCGCAGCGCCGATGCGTCTCGCGCGCGATGCCGATGCGCGTCGTGACGGCGTAGGGCGCGGGCGCGTCGCGTTCGGTGCTACTGGTGCCGCTCGTGCTTCTCGTGCTTCTCGTGCTTCTCGTGCTTCTCGTGCTTCTCGTGCTTTGCGCGTCGTTCGCGCGCTCTGCGGCCCGGTTACGGCTCACGCCGAGCCACAAACCTTTTCCGGTGCACAGATCGGTGCCGTCGAAGCCGGAATCGATGCCCAGCGCCAGCGCGAGCCGCCCCGGCCCGCGCGCGAGGTCGAGCAACTTCGCATCCGCCCGTCGCGCCTGCATCCATCCGATTCCCTCCACCGGCTCCAGCGCGCGAATCAGCACGGCCGCGCCCGTCCCTTCCCGCTCGCTGACCACGTTGATCACGTTGTAGATACCGTAGGTGAGCCGCACGTACGCGTGGCCGTGCTCGAGGAACATCGAGCCGTTGTACGCGCGGCGCCCCGGAAACGCATGGTTGGTCGAATCCCCGACGGGATACGCCTCGGTCTCGACGATCCGTCCAGCGACGCGCCCCTCGGGCAGATCGCGCACCAGGTATTTACCCAACAGAAAGCGCGCGAGGTCAACCGTATCGACGGGTAGATCGTTGCGATGTAGAGGAATCATGGAAAGCGCGGTTTTTGCCATGCGGCCGTTTGCCCGGAATGGAGCTGCCCCTGTGCGCAGCGCCTGTTGCAGCATGATGACGCGCCGCGCCGTTCCATGCACGGCGCACCGACCGTGCGGCAACGGGTGTCATCCGGTACGAATCGGTGTAGTCGGTGCTATTGGCATCGATCCGTTGTAGCAATGCCGCAACTGCGCCACCCTCTTATCTCACTATGGAACCAATTGAGGTATCGTTACTGTCCGCCCAGCACGCACCGGCGCGGCTGGGCAGCCCGCTTCCCGGCACGCTATCGGTGCAGATACAACAGCAGGCGTTTTCATCCCGAAGTACCGAAGTGGTAGTGCAGTGGTCTCACGCGTGAAGAAGCTCTTCGCGGGCCTGTTTCAGGCGTGAAACTTCGCAAATCATGACAACAGGAGAAAGTGAATGAAGGCGATTCAGGCAATCAAGATGGTCGGTGGCGCACTCGTGGTTCTGGCGTCGATCAACGCATACGCTCAGGCAAGCGATGCCGACATGACCGCTCAGCCGAGCGCGAAGCAGACCGCCAAGGCCGCGAAATCGGCCGACCGCGCGCTGGCGCGCAAGGTGCGCGGCGCGCTGGCGAAGGCGAAGGATATCAGCGTCGCCAACATCACGGTTCGCGCACGCAGCGGCGCCGTGACGCTGCAAGGCTCGGTGCCGGAGCAGCCGCAAGTCGACAAGGCCACGCAAGTCGCACAAGGCGTGCAAGGCGTGACGTCGGTGAAGAACGCACTGACGATCCGCCCGGTCGGCCAGTAAGCCCGACGCAGCAAACGCCTGCCACCGCCCGCACGCGGGCGTGCTGGCTTCGCAACGCACCGCTCTTCGTCATGAAGAGCGGTGTTTTTCTTTGCGCGGCGCGCCGACGATCGCTGCGCGCGACGCTGTCACACCGCGAACCCCTCCGGCTGGTTTAATCTCGGGACTGTGCGCACTGTCCGCGTCGGGCGGCGCGGGCGCCCTTCCGAACAACAACAAAGGCACGGAACAGACATGGCATCGACTTCGCCCGTACTGCCCCGCTGGACGATCGCAG
The DNA here is from genome assembly GCF_037126505.1 of Paraburkholderia bengalensis. NCBI lineage: Bacteria > Pseudomonadati > Pseudomonadota > Betaproteobacteria > Burkholderiales > Burkholderiaceae > Paraburkholderia > Paraburkholderia bengalensis. The sequence continues at coordinate 12,699 of NZ_JACFYJ010000043.1, read as the reverse complement.
CGCCCATCATCGCGTGGATCGTGCTCGGCGCCTCCTATGCGCTGCCCGGCAACGGCCTGTTGACGGCGCTCGCCGCCGTCGCGCTGGCGGGTTCGGTGTTCGCCGGCGTGCATCATGCCGAAGTGGTCGCGCACCGGGTCGGCGAGCCGTTCGGCACGCTGCTGCTCGCCGTGGCCGTGACGGTGATCGAGGTGGCTTTGATCGTCTCGGTGATGCTGTCGGCGGGCGCCGAAAAAGCAGGGCTGGCGCGCGACACCGTGTTCGCCGCCGTGATGATCGTGTGTAACGGCATCGTCGGGATCTGCCTGCTGGCGGGCGGCTTGCGCCATCGCGAGCAGGGCTTCCAGATTCGCGGCGCGAGCGCGGCGCTGGCAGTGCTCGCGTCGCTGTCGGTGCTGTCGCTCGTGATGCCCAATTACACCAGCGTCGCGCTCGGACCCGCCCTGAGCGACAAGCAGCTGGCGTTCGCAGGCGTGTCGTCGCTGGTGCTGTACTGCGTGTTCGTGTTCGTGCAGACGGTGCGGCACCGCGACTATTTCCTCGCTGATTCCGCCCATGGCGCCGTCGACGACGACGCGCACGCCGCGCCGCCGAGTCTTGGCGTGGCGGCGGCGAGCGGCGTGCTGCTGGTGGTCAGCCTCATTGCCGTCGTGCTGCTCGCAAAGGTGCTGTCGCCCGTCGTCGAGCGCGCGGTGCTCGAAGCGGGTGCGCCCGAGGCCGTGGTCGGCATCGTGATCGCCGCGCTGGTGCTGTTGCCCGAAGGCCTGGCCGCCGTGCGCGCGGCGCGCGCCGACCGACTTCAGAACAGCCTGAACCTCGCGCTCGGCTCGGCCCTCGCGAGCATCGGCTTGACGATTCCGACCGTCGCGCTGGTGTTCATCTGGACGGGCCGTCCGCTCGTGCTCGGCATCGACGGCAAGGACACCGTGCTGCTCACACTGACGCTGCTGATCAGCACGCTCACGCTGGGCACGGGGCGCACGACGATTCTGCAAGGCGCCGTGCACCTGTCGCTGTTCGCCGCGTATCTGTTTCTGTCGTTCGCGCCGTGATCTCTCTCTGAAGCAGGTCCTTCATTCCGTCCAATGCCGGTCGATCCAGTCGCGAAACAGATTGACCTTCTGCTGATGCGCGACGCTGTCCGGATACACGAAAAAGTAACGCGCGCCCGTCACGAGCACGGCGTCGAACGGACGCACGAGCCGTTGCGCGGCGACGTCCTCTTCGATCAGCGCGAGATCGCTGATCGCGACGCCGAACCCCTGTAGCGCGGCATTGGTCGCGAGATCGAGCGTATCGAAGCTCGGGCCGAGACCGGCATCGACGTCGCGCTCCTCCACGTAATCGAGCCACATTCTCCAGTCGCGGTGATCGCGCGTCGGATGCAGCAGCGTATGACGCGACAGATCGGCGGCGCTCGCGAGCGGCTTGCCATGCAGCAGTTGCGGCGCGCACACGGGCGTGAGGCGCTCCTCGAACAGAGGCACGGCCTGCACGTCGGCACCCGTTGACCTGCCATAGACGATGGCGGCGTCGAACGGCTCGACCTGAAAGTCGACGTCGTGCTGCCAGGTCGTCGTGATCTGCACGTGAAGGTCGGGATATTCGGCCTGGAACAGCATGATTTTGGGCAGCATCCAGCGCATCACGCAGGTCGGCACCTTCAGCGCGAGATCGGTGCGCTGGCGGGTCAGGCGCAGCGAAATCTCTTCGATGCGCGCAAAGCTCTCCTTGACGGCGGGCAGCAGCAGTTCGCCTTCCGCTGTCAGCGTGAGCCCCTTCGCATGACGCTTGAAAAGCGGGAATTGATAGTAGTCCTCGAGCGCGAGAATCTGCCGGCTCACGGCGCCCTGCGTGAGGCACAGATGTTCGGCCGCACGCGTGAAGCTGCGATGCCGCGCGACGGTCTCGAAGATCTGCAAGGCATTCAGGGGCGGGAGTCGTCGCATGAGGGTTGGCCCTATCAGGAAAATTCATTGCGCGTGCTGCTTTTTGCTCGCGCATGCGGCAGACGGTCCTCAAGGATACGCGATCCAAAATTCGCCGCCATACCGCGCCATGCACATAATTCATGCGCGAGCCCGTGCGGGACAACCCTTACGGCATGAGCGCAAGTCATGGCGCCTATGCGCAGATTTCGGTTGTTCGAGGTTTTTGACGTACCTACAGTGACTCCACCGCCGTCCCCAACACTCAAGAAAGGATGCACCGATGACCACCGCCGCTCTCTTCCGCCGCCGCTTCTCCAACGCGTTCGCCGCAATCGCCTTTGTGGGCGTCGCGCTGTCCACCTTCGCGCCGCACGCGCATGCGGACGCGCTCGATACGATCACGAAGGCGGGCGTCGTGCGCGTCGGCGTGTTCATGGACTATCCGCCGTTCGGCTCGATCGGCCCGGATATGAAGCCGCAAGGCTATGACATCGACGTCGCCAACCTGATCGGCAAGTCGCTCGGCGTGAAGGTCGAACTCGTGGCCGTGACGGGCGACAACCGCATGGCTTATCTCGCCGACCACAAGGCGGACATGCTGCTGTCCGTCGGCCAGACGCCCGAGCGCGAGAAGGTGATCGACTTCTCGCAGCCGTACGCGCCCTACTACCTCGCCGTGTTCGGGCCGAAGTCGCTGAAAGTGAAGGACGCGAACGATCTCGCGGGCAAGAGCATTTCCGTCGCGCGCGGCACGCTCGAAGACCTGAGTGTGACGAAAATCGCGCCGCCGTCCGCGAACATCAAACGCTTCGACGATCCGAACGGCGCTATTTCTGCATTTCTTTCTGGTCAGGTACAGTTGATGGTCGTCGGCAACGATGTCGGCGCGACGATCCTCGCACGCCATCCCGCCAACGATCCGGAACAGAAGTTCTCGCTGTTCAGTTCGCCCGATCATGTCGGCCTGAACAAGAACGAGCCGCGCCTGCTGAAGAAGGTCGACGACACCATCGCGCGCGCCCGCAAGGACGGCACGATGAACGCGATTTCGCAGAAGTGGCTGCGCGCGCCGCTGCCGGAAAATCTCTAACCTCGCCTTTCGATCAGACGTCACGATGAGCCGTACACGATGAGTTATACGTTCGATTTCAGCAGCTTCGATATGTATGCGGGGATGCTCGTGCGCGGCGTCGGCGTGACGCTCGGACTGACGGCTATCTCGACGGTGCTGGGCGGCATCGTCGGCATCGCGGGCGCGGCGGGTGCGGCGTCCGGGCCGAAATGGCTGCGCGCTCTGATCGCGGCCTATGTCGAGTTGATCCGCAACACGCCCTTTCTCGTGCAGCTGTTTTTCGTGTTCTTCGGGCTGCCGAGCCTCGGCTTGCACATCGACGAAATACAGGCCGCCATCTTCGCGATGACGGTCAATCTCGGCGCGTATGCGATCGAAATCGTGCGTGCCGGCATCGACTCGATTCCGCGCGGACAGATCCAGGCCGCTCAGGCGCTCGGACTGCAGCAAGGTCAGGTGTTTCGTCATGTCGTGCTGCCGCAGGCCATCGCCAATGTGTTTCCCGCGCTGCTGAGCCAGGTGCTGATCGTGATGCTCGGCTCGGCCGTCGTGTCGCAGATCTCGGTGCCCGACCTCACCTACGCGGCCAACTATATCCAGTCGCGCAATTTCCGCTCGTTCGAGGCGTACGTGATCATCACGGCCACGTATCTGGCGCTGTCGATCGTGCTGCGGCAGGTGCTGAACCGGCTCGGCAAGGGCCTGTTCGCCGGACGTGCGGCGCGTTCGGCGCCAGCGCCGCGCGGACTGTTGCGCGCGCTGTCCTGGACGCGCAGTGCGCGCGCGGCATCGACGACGGAGCGCTCGTCATGATCGAATTCACGCTATGGGATATCGCGCGCAATCTGCTGCTCGCCGCGCGCTGGACGGTGTTGCTGTCGCTGATCGCGTTCGTCGGCGGCGGGCTTGTCGGGCTGCTGCTGCTCGCGATGCGCGTCTCCCCGCTGCCGTGGTTGCGGCGCTTCGTCGTGCTGTATGTCGAGCTGTTCCAGGGCACGCCGCTGCTGATGCAGCTGTTTCTCACTTTCTTCGGCTTGCCCTTGCTCGGCGTCGACGTGTCGCCATGGGTCGCGGCGACTGTCACGCTGACGCTTTACACGAGCGCGTATCTCGCGGACATCTGGCGCGGCTGCGTCGATGCCGTGCCGCGCGGGCAATGGGCCGCGGGCGCGAGTCTGGGGATGACCTTCGGGCAGCAACTGCGGTACATCGTCTGGCCGCAGGCGCTCAAGATCGCCGTCGCGCCGACCGTCGGCTTTCTCGTGCAGGTCGTGAAGAGCACCGCGCTGACGTCGATCATCGGCTTCACCGAGCTCACGAAAACGGGGACGATGATCACCAATGCCGCGTTCAGGCCATTTCCGATCTACGGGATGGTGGCGCTGCTGTACTTCGCGATGTGCTTCCCGCTGACGTGGTATGCGCGCGTGCTGGAGCGCAAGCAAAAGGTGGGACGGGAGCGGTAGACACGCTGTCTGCGACGCGCAGGCCATTGCCTCAGCGTCGCAGACAGGCAGACATCACTTCGCCGTCACCTTCCTGACCTTCGTCACCTCGTCCGCGCTAACGGCAGGCGCGCCGTTGTTCCACCCCGCACGAACGAAAGTCAGCACATCGGCGATCTGCTGGTCGCTCAACACGGGCGCGTACTTCGGCATCGGATACGGCGCGGGAATGCCGCCGATCACCAGATCCTCCGTCCCATTCAACGTCACGTTGATCAGCGACACGGCGTTCTTCTCCAGCACGTTCGGATTGCCCGCGAGCGGCGCGAGCATCGGCGCGAAGCCGCGTCCGTCGACGCCGTGGCAGTGCATGCAGTACGCCGTATAGACGCGCGCGCCGGCGTCATTGGCGGGACGCGTCAACGACACTTTCGTCGCCTTCGCGTCGTACGCATAGGCCGCGCCGCCCGCGCCGCCCGAGGCGGGCAGCGACTTCAGATAGCGCGACATCGCGGCGATGTCGCCATCCGTCATCGCTTGCGTGCTGTTGTTGATCACGCTCGTCATCGCACCGAACGCCGACGCATGCTGATTCGCGCCCGTCTTCAGGAATTGCGCGACATCCGCTTCGGACCAGCGTCCCAGTCCGACGTTATGCTCGCCCGTCAGGTTCGACGCGAACCAGTTGTCGAGCACGCCGCCCGTCAGAAACGCACTGCCGCTTTCATCGAGCGCCTTCTCCTGGAACGCCACGCCGCGAGGCGTATGGCACGAGCCGCAGTGCCCGAGCCCCTGGATCAGATACGCGCCGCGATTCCACGCGACGTCCTTGCCCGGCTTGTCCTGATACACGCCCTTGTCGAGGAAGACCATGTTCCAGAACTTCAGCGGCCAACGCATGTTCATCGGCCACTTGATGTCCGGCTCACGGTTCGCCTGCTTCACGGGCGCCACGCCGTTCATGAAGTACGCGTAGAGCGCATGCATGTCGTCGTCGTTGATCTTCGCGTACGACGGATACGGCATCGCCGGATACAGGTTGTGGCCGTCCTTCGCGACGCCTTCGCGCATCGCGCGCCGGAAGTCGTCCTCGCTGTAGCGGCCGATGCCCGTGTCGGGATCGGGCGTGATGTTGGTCGAGTAGATCGCGCCCATCGGCGTCATCATCTGCAGGCCGCCCGCGAACGGCTTGCCGTGTTGCACCGAGTGGCACGCGACGCAGTCGCCCGCCTTCGCCAGATATTCGCCGCGTTTGACGAGGGCATCGTCGGCGGCGCGCGCATTGCCCGCGACGAGCGGCAGCGCGCATGCGGCCGCGAGCGCGAAAGCCTTCAGGCTGGGTTTCATCGTCGGCCTCTCCTCAAGCGTTCATCAGCTGGCTGCCGACGGGCAAATGACGCAACCGCTTGCCCGTCGCCGCATAGATCGCGTTGGCGATCGCCGGCTGCGCGGCGGCCGTCCCCGGCTCGCCGATGCCGCCCGGCGCTTCGCTGCTCTTCACGATGTGCACGTCGATGGTCGGCGTTTCGTGGATGCGCAGAATCCGGTAATCGGTGAAGTTGTTCTGCTGCACGCGGCCGCGATCGATCGTGATCTCGCTGTAGAGCGCCGCCGTGATCGCGAAGATGATGCCGCCCTGGATCTGCGCTTCGACGGTATTCGGATTGACCACCATCCCGCAGTCCACCGCGCACACCACGCGGTTCACCCTGACCTCGCCCTGATCGACGGTGACGTCCGCGACCATCGAAAAGAAGCTGCCGAACGCGTGCATCACCGACACGCCGCGCCCCTGCCCCTTCGGCATGGCGGTGCCCCATCCCGCCGCCTGGGTCGCGACGTTCAGCACGTTCAACGCGCGCGGCGACTTGCCGAGCAGGTCTTGCCGGTACTTGACGGGATCGATCTTCACCTGCGCCGCGAGTTCGTCGATGAAGCTCTCGACCACGAACGCGCCGCGCGTCGGCCCCACGCCGCGCCAGAATGCCGTCGGGATCGCGCGCGGTTCCTGGCGCACGTAATCGATCAGCTGATTGGGCAGATCGTAGGGAAGATCCGCGGCCACTTCGACGGCATCGGGATCGACGCCGTTCTTCACGGCGGGCGGCGCAAAGCGCGCCAGAATCGACGAGCCGACGATGCGGTGCTGCCACGCGACGGGCTTGCCGTTCGCATCGAGCCCCGCCGAGATCTTGTCGTAGTAGTACGGCCGGTACATGTCGTGCTGGATGTCTTCCTCGCGCGTCCACACCACTTTCACGGGCACGTTCAGCTGTTTTGCCACTTTCACGGCCTGCGTGACCATATCGAATTCGAGCCTGCGCCCAAAGCCGCCGCCGAGCAGGAAGTTGTGCACGACGATCTTGTCCGGCGACAGCCCCGTCACCTTCGCGCCCGCGTCACGCGCGCGCGTGGGCACCTGCGTGCCGACCCAGATCTCGCAGCTGTCGGGCTTCACGTGCACCGTGCAATTGACGGGTTCCATCGTCGCATGCGCGAGGAACGGCTGCTGGTAGACGGCATCGACGCGCGTCTTCGCCTGTGCGAACGCGTTGTTCACGTCGCCGTCCTTGCGCGCGACGGCACCGTTGCCCTGCGACGCCTTCTCCATATCGTCGACGAGCGTTTTCATCGACACCGTCGCGCCCTCGCCTTCGTTCCACGTGATCTTCAACGCCGCCGCGCCGCGTTTCGCGGCCCACGTGTGATCGCCGATCACGGCCACGCCGTTGTCGATCTTCACGATCTGCCGCACGCCGGGAATCTTCTTCGCGGCCGTATCGTCGACACCCGCGAGCGTGCCGCCGAACACCGGGCAGTTGACGATGGCCGCATACACCATGTCGGGCAAGCGCACGTCGAGACCGAACATCGCGCTGCCGTCCACCTTTTCCGGCGAATCGAGACGCTTCGCCTGCGTGCCGATCAGCTTGAAATCCTTCGGGCTTTTTAGCGGCACATTCTGCGGCACGGCGAGCTTCGCGGCGGCATCGACGAGTTGTCCGTACGCGATGCTGCGCTTCGTATCCGCATGGATCACCTGGCCGTACTCCGCGTGACACGACGCCGGGTCCACCTGCCATTGCTGCGCGGCCGCGTTGATCAGCAGCACGCGCGCGGTCGCGCCCGCGCGGCGCATCGGCTCCCACGCGTAGCGGATCGAGGTCGAGCCGCCCGTCAACTGGCCGCCGAGCAGCGGGTCGGTGAAGAGCTGTTCGTTGGGCGGCGCGTGGTCGATCGTCACGCTATCGAGCGGCACTTCGAGTTCTTCCGCGATCAGCATCGGAATCGACGTGTACACGCCCTGGCCCATTTCGACCTTCGGCACGATCAGCGTGACCTTGCCTGCCGTGTCGATCTGCACGAAGGCGTTGGGCGCGAACACGCCGTTTTGCGGCGTCTCGACGCCGTCGCCGCCGATCACGGACTTGCGTGCATCGCCCTGGCTTTGTGCGGGCATGCTGAAGCCGAGCATCAGCCCGCCGCCCGCCATCGCGGCCACGCTCGCGCTGAACTTCAGGAACGCGCGGCGATTGACACGCGTGGCATCGTCATCGCGCGGCTTGCCGTTTTGCGCATCGAGCAATCCTTGCGACATGTCATGCCCCCTTCGCTGCCTGCTTCACGGCGGCGCGGATGCGGTTGTAGGTGCCGCAGCGGCAGATGTTGCCAGCCATGGCGGCATCGATGTCGGCGTCGCTCGGATTGGGGTTCTGCGCGAGCAGCGAGGCCGCCTGCATCACCTGTCCGGACTGGCAGTAGCCGCATTGCACGACGTCGAGCTGACGCCACGCCGCCTGGACTTTCTTGCCGGCGGGCGTGTCGCCGACCGCTTCGATCGTCGTGATCTTTTTATCGCCGACGGCCGCGACGGGCAGCACGCACGAGCGCACTGCGACGCCATCCAGGTGCACCGTGCACGCGCCGCATTGCGCGATGCCGCAGCCGAACTTGGTGCCCGTGAGACCGATGAGGTCGCGCAAGGCCCACAGCACGGGCATGTCGGGCGGTGCGTCGATGGTGTGAGTCTGTCCGTTGATGTTCAGCGTTGCCATGAGCAAATCCAAAAGTGGTGATGTTTTATCCGCCGACGCCAAACAAAATGCGGTCGTCGACCGGCTTTTGTTGGACGTGGCTTGCCAATCGCGCAAGCACGTGCATGTACACACACGGTGCAGCGACGCATTGCGCATGCAACTGGTAGCAGGGCCAACCGATTGTAGTGGGACGTTAAAAAACGTGCGGGCGAAGTGTCGCGCTCAGTGCGTCCGCCGCGAGCGGGACGGCCGGGCGCGCCGAAACAAACAGAGCAGTGGCGGCCGCACTGCTCTCGTTCGTTGCATCTGCGTGGGACAGGCGCCTAGTCGTTGACAGGCAGATACGGCGACCTGAGCGGCGTGGGCGGAAACACATTGAAGCCCGTCTGCTTCGTGAACGCATAGCGCACGTACACGGCGGCGACGAACTCGCGGTACTCGTAGGCGTTGCCAAACGATGCGGCCGCACCCACCGTCAACTGCGGCGCGAGTTGATATTCGCCCACGGCATCGATCGAATACGACACGCCCGTCTTGCTCTGGCCAGGATAGATAGCGTTCGGATCGGGCACGGGCAGATTCGCGCTCGCGAAGTTCGTCACGGCATCGTTTTGCAACTTTGGGTCGAGCGGGAAGTAAGGCGAATCGTCCTGCCGGTAATGCTGCACGCCGATCGATGCCTTCAGGTCGTAGGTGAACGGCCCGTTGCGCCCCGTCCACTGGATCGGCAGATTCAGGATCGCGTACTGCTGCGGGCTGAAGTAGCCGCCCTGCCCGTACGTGAAGTACGACAGGTTCTTGTTGTAGTGCATCAGCGTCGTGTTCACGCCGACCGTGAAGCTCTGGTCGGCGTCCTTGTACAGACGCGTGTACACACCGCCGCCGCCCTTGATCGAATTGTTCGACGCGACGTGATGGCCGTCGTAGTAGTCCCAGGCTGCATTGGCATAGAGGCCGCTCGTCCCGTCGTCCCAGCCGATGTCGCCGCGCAGGCCGTTGGATGTCACGCCGCCCCACTCCAGGTTCGCCGACTGATCGCGTGCACCGGCATAGGAGAGCAGGCTGTCGGTGACGGCACGGCGTCCCGCCGTCAGCGAGTACGAGACCTTGTCGGTCAACCCGCCCTTCCACTGCACGCCGCCGACGATGTTCTGCTCGCGAAAGCCGAACGGCGTCGCGCCGACGTCCGCCTTCAGACCGCGATACTCGTAGCCGACCCCTGCGCCGACGCCGCTCGCCGTCTGCGAGCCATACGGATTGGTGGTCTGGTCGGTCCTCGCCGAACCGAAGCGGGCGATCGTGTTGGAGTTGCTGCTCATCGTGCCCGCATCGAGCGTGACGGGCGTGACCGTCACGACCACATGCCCGTCGCCCGCGCGGATGCGCCCTTGCAGCGGCGCTTCGATGTCGGTCAGATTCGACAGGCCGTTTTCGCCGTCGCGATTGCGGAACTGGATGCCGCCGCTGATCGTGCTGGTCTGTTCGCGGTTGATCTGCGCGAGTTCTTCCTCGACGGTCAGCGTCTGCGTCTGCGCCGGCTGCGAATTGGGACGGTTCTGCTGATCCTGCGCACCGCGCGTCGGATACGGTGCGGGCGGCTGCGGAACATACGGCACGAGACCGTAGCCCTGGTTCGTATAGCCCTGCGGCTGCGGCTGATATGGCTGCGGATACGGCTGCTGCGGGTAAGGCTGTGGCTGATATGCCTGCTGCGGATACGGCTGTTGCGCATACGCGCGCTGCTGCGGATAAGGCTGTTGCGGATAAGGCTGCTGCGGGTAAGGCTGCTGTTGCGGATACGGCTGCGGATAAGCCTGCTGCTGCGCATAGGGTTGCCCGTACCCTTGCTGCGGATAGCCGCCCGGCTGCTGTGCATACGCCCCCGTGTTGCCGGCCGCTCGCGCATTCTTCGCCGTCCGCTTCTTCGAGGACGGTTGCGGGTTCGCCGGTTGCATCGGCTGCATTGCCTGCGACTGCGCGGCCTGCGCCTGCGGCGACATCGGCCAGGGCGTGCTCACATCTGGTTGCGCGTACATCGGTTGCTGATACGGCTGCGACGCCGGTTGCTGCGCATAAGGTTGCTGCGCATCCGGCTGTTGATACGGCTGTTGATACGGCTGCGGTTGCGCATAGTCTTGCGCGGGATACGCTTGCCCCGGCGCGAGCCCGCCGCCTGCTTGCGACGACCCATATTGATCGGGACCGTAGCCGTCCGCCTCCTGCGCGCCGCGCGTATCGGCGGCCGCCCGCGGCGCGAGCGAGCCCAGCGAGTTGATCTGCATGGCCGGCTGCGGCTGCGGTGCGACGTAGGGCGCATCAGGCGCATTGGGCACAGTTGCCGGCTGCGTCGGCGGTATGTAGGCAGGCATGGCTGGCATTGGATACGGTTGAGTGTTCTGCGCCGGGAACGGCACACTGTTCGACGCATCCGTCGACGTGCGGTTCGCGAACGGGTTGGTGCCCGGCAACGGGATTGGACCGCGCGAGCGCAACGGCACGTCCCAGCCGCTCGGCACAGGCTGTCCATTGGTGCCCGCCGTCGTCGCGCCCGGCCGCGCGAGCGGTGCGTTCTGCGCAATCAGCGCGCGTTGCAGATACTGCGCGGCGAGACTGTTGCGGCCTTGCGCGCGATACATGCGGCCCGCCGCCGCGAGCACGTCGGGGTTGTTGGGCGCGATGCGCAGGGCCTGCATCATCGTCGACTCGGCGAAGTCGAACTTGCGGATCTGGGTGGCCGCGCCCGCCGCGTTCAGCAGCAGTCCGACGTCGGTCGGGTTCTGCGCGAGCGCGAGACGATAGGTGGCCAGCGCGTTCGCATTGTCGTTGTTCGCCGTGTAGAGCCGCGCGAGCGCCGCGAGAATCGCGGGATCATTCGGCCTCGCGGCAAGCCACGGCGACAGCACGTCGAAGGCGCTCGCGAGATCGTTAGCCTGGCGCAGCGCGTCCGTGCGGCGCACGACGATCGCCACGTTGATCTTCTCGAAGTCACTGCGCTGCCGGCCCGTCAGTGGCATCGACGCAAGTCTGCGCATCACTTCGCCAAGTTCGATGTCCTGGCCCGCGTTCAGCAGAATGCCCGCGTCGGCGAGCAGCAGCCCTGGGTCGTTCGGCGCACGCGCGACGGCGCTGCGCACCATCATCAGCGCGCGCGGCGTGTCGCCCGTAGTCACATACGCCGACGCGATCGCGCCGATCAGTTCGGCATTCGTGCCCGCGATCGGCTCCGCGTTCTGCAGCATCGCGCGCGCCTCTGCGATGCGCCCGTTCTTCGCGAGCGCCACGGCTTCGTCGCATTGCTGATGCACCCACAAGCGATGTTGCAGGATCGCCATTGCGTCGGTGCGTTTGGCGGCCGGAATGCGTTCGAGTTGCGACAGGCCGTAGCGCCAGTCCTGCATGTCGGCGGCGAGCAGCGCGCTCGCGTAGTACGCATCGGGCATGTCGGGATGCAGCGCGATGAGGCCGTCCATGATGCTCTTCGCATTCGCATATGCGCCCTGCTTCGCGTAGATGCGCGCGAGGTCGAGCCGCAGCCACGGATCATCGGGATCGTTCAGCAGCGCGTCCTCGAACAGGCTGCGCGCACTGCCCAGATCGCCGCGCGCCTCGGCGGCGCGTGCCTGCGCTGCCTGCGCTTCGCCGCGCAGACGGTTGGTGCCGCCCACTTTCGCGCGCTGCTCTTCCGTCAGCTGGTTCGCGAAACTGAGCGCTTCGTCGCCGCGCCCTTGCGCGGCAAGCGCGCCGACAAGACCGCGGATCGCGTCAGGATTGTCCGACTGACGACGCAACGCCATCCGGAACGCCGCTTCCGCGCCGCGCGGGTCGCCGCTTTGCATCAGCAGATCGCCGAGCGCGGTTTGCGCGGTGACGTCGCCGGGACTCACGGCAATGGCTCGTTCGAACGATGCCTTGGCCTGCGCGAGATTGCCATTGCTCTGCTCGCCGAGGCCTTCGCTCGTGTACATCCAGTACGTCGCGCTGTTGAGCGCCTCGCGCCAGCGCGCCGCGCCGCCAGCCTGCGATGCCGCGCAGCAGATACTCGCGCGCCTGCGCGAACTGTTCCTGCTTGAGCAGCGCGACACCCATGCCGCCGAGCGCGTCGCCGTCGCTCGGCGCGCTCGCGAGCACCGACGAGAAGCGCGCCTTGGCCGTCACGAGATCGCCGCGATCGAGCGCCGCGAAGCCCTCGGCGACTGCGCGGCCGCGCGCGTCGG
>NZ_JACFYJ010000042.1:0-72129 GCF_037126505.1 Paraburkholderia bengalensis | reverse complement strand
TTCGGCGGCCTGGGTGTGCTGCCGTACGGGTGGGACATGCTGGTGGTGATCGTGTTCTCGCTGGTTTTCTATTACTGGGGCGTGCATACGGGCTATCGCTCGGCGTATCTCGACGAGCGCAATGCGGCCGGCGCCAGCGAAGCGTCCGAATACGCGACGAGCGGTTTGCACGGCGAGGAGTGGATGTCGGCGCGCTAAAGCGCACGGCTGAAATATTTTCAGTGCAGAATAGGGCGCGCTTCGTATCGCCGCCCTGTGCGCAGACCGTGAAAGCGGATCACGTGTGCCGTGATCCGCTTTGCGTTGGTCGAGCCATCGATGCGTACGACATCGTATGGATTTCACTTGCCGACAGCCTCGATGGACTATTCCCGCATCCTCGAACAGATTTACGCCGACTTGCAGCCCTGGCTCGATAAGGGGCGTATTGCCGATTACATCCCCGAATTGGCGAATGTGCCCGCGAACAGCTTCGGCATGGCCGTCGTCACGACGTCTGGCGAGGTCTATCGCGTGGGACAGGCCGACACGCGTTTTTCGATTCAGAGCATTTCCAAGCTGTTTGCGTGCACCATGGCCTTCAGGCTGCTCGGCGACGACTTGTGGCACCGCGTCGGCCGTGAGCCGTCGGGTACGGCATTCAATTCGCTGGTGCAACTCGAATCGGAGCGAGGCAAGCCGCGCAATCCGTTCATCAATGCAGGCGCGCTCGTCATCACCGATGTGTTGAGCCGCCGCTTCGTGAAGGCCGAGACGGCCCTCGTCGAGTTCATGCGGCGCGTCACGGGCGAAGCGTCGATCGACTATGACATGCGCGTCGCGCAGTCCGAATTGCAGCACGCGCATCGCAATCGCGCGATGGCGCATTTCATGGCGAGCTTCGGCAACATGGAGATGCCGCCCGAAGTCGTCGTCGATGCGTATTGCCGTCAGTGTGCGATTTCGATGAGTTGCGTCGAGCTTGCACAAGCAGCGCTTTATCTGAGCAACGGCGGCGTCGTGCCGTCGACGGGCGAACGCATTCTCGATGCGAGTTCGGCCAAGCGATTGTCGGCGCTGATGCTGACATGCGGCACCTACGATGCAGCGGGCGACTTCGTCTATCGCGTCGGCTTGCCTGCGAAGAGCGGCGTCGGCGGTGGGATCGTCGCGTTGTTGCCGGGCGAAATGGCCGTGTGCGTGTGGTCGCCGGGGCTGGATACCAATGGCAATTCGCTGGCGGGGGTGATGGCGTTGGAGTGGCTCACCACATACACGGGGCGTTCGATCTTCTAACGCCTCGCCTTATCGACGATCAACACAACTGCCCCGGCACGCTGCCGCCGGATTTGCATCACGGCTTCGAGAGAAGTGTCTATTTTTGCATCGTTCGATACCATTGCATCTTCAGTCTTGCCTTCAGTCTTGCCTTCAGTCTTGCCTTCAGTCTTGCCTATGGCGGCCGTCATGTTTAGCGAATCTCGGCTGCACGTCCCTGCGCTGTGAGCCAGCTTCCGCCCCCGCCATGACATCGCGACGTTACGTGCATATCTGCGTCAACAAGAACGGGATGTCAGCATTCGGCCTCGGTGGCCCAAGGCTCGAGCCAGAACCAGGCTTCGAGCGCAGCAGTCGTGACGCGGCGCAATCACATCATCTCAGGACTCGCGAGCCGCGTGCCATCGGAAAAACGCGTCAACCGGTAGTGCCCGATGTCCATCCCGCTCACGTCATCGGTCACGATACGGCTCACCAGCATCCCCGCGCCGGGCCCGAGGCCGAAGCCGTGACCGCTGAACCCTGAGGCGATCACTAATCCGGGCATGCCGTCCACGCGCGACATCACCGGCACCAGGTCCGGCGTCGTGTCGATCGCGCCCGCCCACTCGTGCGCAACCCGCAATCCGGCTAGCTCCGGGAACACCGCCGCCACGTTGCCGAGCGCGCGCGTGGGCCACTCGGCATCGGGCGCAGGATTGAACACGCGCATCTCCTCGAACGGCGTGATGTCGTCGTGACGCCAGGTCGCGCTGCCTTCGGGCCCGCCGAAGAAACGCTGCGCGACCCGGAATTTGAGCTTCTTGTTCAGTTTGCTGCGAAACATGTTGCGGAACTTGACCGCGTGCCGCAGGTTCTGCGGGGCGATTTCCATGCGTCCATAACCGGGCACCGCGATCGTGTAGCCGCCGTCGAGCCGTCGCCGCATCGCGAAGTTCGGCCCGGAGAAGCAACCGTCGATCACGGCTGGCGCTTCCGCCGTGCGCAGCGCAGTGCCGATCACGTTGACCGCCGGCAGATCGATTCCATGATGCCGGCAGAACAGCGCGCTCCATGCACCGCCCGCCAGCACGACGCTGTCCGCCGCGATAAGCCCGCGCTCGGTCCAGACGCCGGACACCCGGCCCGCGCTGATATCGAGTCCACGAACCGCGCAGGTCTGATGCACGCGCGCACCGAGCCGCTGCGCGCCGCGTGCGATGGCGGGCGCCGCTTTCGACGGTTCCGCGCGTCCATCGGAATACGACCACACGCCGCCCGCCCATTTCGCGCGGCCATTGGGCACCCGCGCGGCCAGTTCGCGCGCGGACAGCAACTGGCTGTCGAAACCGAACGCGCGCGCCTTGCTGAGCCACGTTTCCCATTGCGCGACGTCGGCGGCCTGCTCGCTGCCGTACAGAATGCCGCTCTTGCGAAAGCCGATGTCCTCGCCGAGTTCGTCGCTCAGCTCGGCCCAACGCTTCAGGCTCTGCATTGCGAGCGGGAGCTCATACAGGTCACGGTTCTGCTGACGCACCCACCCCCAGTTGCGCCCCGACTGTTCAGCGCCGATGACGCCTTTTTCAAGCAGCGCGACCGAGATGCCGCGGCGCGCCAGCTCGTACGCGGTGCTGGCGCCGATAATGCCGCCGCCGATCACGGCCACGTCGCAGCGAACGGGAAATCCATCGCTATTCGGAACTTCGTCGATTCTTAGCATGTTTGAGCAACCGTGATTGACATGACCGGCCAGTGACGACGCGCGCGGCGCGCTCAGAAGATCACGTAGATCTTGCGCATCGTTTCGTCGACGTTCCATAAGCCTTCGGTATTCGCCTCGAAGAACAGCGTGTCGCCGGCCGTGAAACGGATCGTATCCTCGCCGTCGGGCGTGAAGCTGCCGCTGCCCTTGATGAAGTGCATCACCTCCGCCTGCTTGACCGAGCGCCGGTAGGTGCCGGGCGAGCATTCGAACACGCCGGTATCGACTGCCTCCGAGCCGGGAATCATGTACTGGCGTCCCGTCACGCGCGCGGGTTCGGTGCCGGGCAGCCCGGCGGTGCCCCAGTCTTCGAGGGCGGTCACGTCGGCGGCTTGCTTGATGTACTGGACTTTCATGAGGCGTGTTCCTGTTGTCTGGAGGTAAGGTCGATGCGTCGTTCGATCCGGCCGAGCCGGACCACGGTGACGCCGGGGCGCAACTGGCGCAGCGAAGGCATCACCAGCAGGCAGTCGTCATAGGGCGTGGAGACGGGCTGGGCGTCGGACCAGGCGATCACGGTGCCGGCCTTGTCGAAGGTTTCGAGGCCCGTGTAGGAGCCCGCAAAGCGGAAATCCATGCTCTTTGCCACAACGGGTTCCGTCACACGGACGATGCGCATCTCGCCAGGCAGTGGCTTGATCCAGCCGGAGGGCAGATCGCCGGACTCCACGATGCCCGCAAGCAGCAGGAAGCGTGCGGTGCAGTCGCGTGCAACGGCCACCGCGCCGGCTTCCCAGTGCTGGCCGCATTCGATCAGCAGCGCGTTCTTCGCGCTCGCTTCGTCGCCGAAGCCTTCGTAGTCGCGCAGGCGGCGGCCTTCGGGATGGCCTTCGTCCTGAATCACGGTGGCGGGCGTGCCGAGCTGCTCGGATAACGCTGCGCCCTTGGCGAGTGGTCCCGCCACGATCAGCGGGGCGCTCTTTTCATGCATCGAATGCAGATCGAGCAGCAGGTCGACCGTGTCGATCACGGGCCGCATGGCACGCGCCCGGTCGAGTTCGGAGGAGCGCGCCGCGAGGTCGTCGAGTGTCGCGGCGGTCCACACGCGGTTGAAATCCTGATCGACAAAACGCGCGTTGTCGGGCGAAGCAGGATCGAAGCGCGCGTAGGCGTCCACGTTCGCAAACGACAGCGTGAGCCTGCCGCGACGGGGCTGCAGTCCGCTTTGCAACAGCGCATCGACGACGATCGCGCCACACACTTCGTTGCCATGCGTGAGCGCATTGATCATCACATGGGGACCGGGCTGGCCGGAGTCGAACGTGTGCACGTAGGCAATGCCCGTATTGCCGGCGGCGTGCGCCGAGATGTCCGGGAATTCGACTTCGATCGGATAGGCTTCCATGGTTACTGCAGTCCTCCCTGACACAGATATTTGATCGACAGATAGTCGTCGAGCCCGTACTTCGATCCTTCGCGGCCGTAGCCGGATTCCTTGACGCCGCCGAACGGCGCCGCTTCCGAAGCAAGCGCGCCTTCATTGATGCCGACGATGCCCGCTTCCAGCGCCCGCGACACGCGCTCGATGCGACGCATGTTCTCGCTGTAGAAATAAGCGGCAAGACCGAACGGGGTATCGTTCGCGGCCTGTACGGCTTCCTGCTCGCTGTCGAACGGGAACAGCGGGACCACCGGGCCGAAGGTTTCTTCACCGCACAGCACCATCTTCGCCGTGGCGTTGCCGAGCACCGTCGGTGCGTAGTAATGCGGTCCGAGTTCCGTGAGACGACGGCCGCCCGTCAGCACGACGGCGCCGTTCTGGACGGCATCGTCGACATGGCGGGCGATCTTGTCGACTGCGCGCACGTTGATCATCGGGCCGATCTGCGAAGCGGTATCGCTCGCGGGACCGACGCGCAGTTCCGCTACTTTCGCCCGCAGCAGCGCGGAGAAGTGCTCGTACACGCCACGCTGCACGTAGACGCGGTTCGGACATACGCAGGTCTGTCCGCCATTGCGGAATTTCGCGGCAAGCAGGCCGTTGACGGCGGCGTCGAGGTCGGCGTCGTCGAACACGATGAACGGTGCGTTGCCGCCGAGTTCGAGCGAGAGCTTCTTCAGCGTCCCCGCCGATTCGCGGGCGAGATGCTTGCCAACGGGAGTCGAGCCGGTGAAGGTGATCTTGCGCACGCGGCTGTCGGCGAGCCAGTCACCGACCGTTTCCGCCGCCGAGGCGCGCGATGCCGAGACCAGATTGAGCACGCCGTCCGGCACGCCCGCCTCATGCGCCAGCATGACGAGTGCAATCGCGGTGAGCGGCGTGTCCTCGGCCGGCTTGGCGACCACGGTGCAACCCGCGGCGAGCGCCGGCGCAATCTTGCGCGCGATCATCGCCAGCGGGAAATTCCACGGCGTGATGGCCGCGACCACACCAATCGGTTCCTTCACGGCGCTCATGCGCTTGCCGCGCTGCTGCTGCGGGATGAGATCACCGTAGATGCGGATTGCCTCGTCGGCGAACCACGCCACGTACGAGGCGCCGTAATTGACCTCACCGCGTCCCTCGGCAAGCGGCTTGCCCTGTTCGAGCGAGATCAGCGCGCCGAGCGCGTCGCGATTCGCGACGATCAGCGCGTGCCAGCGATGCAGCACGGCGGCGCGTTCAGCAGGCAGCAAGGCACGCCAGGCGGGGAGTGCCTTCGCGGCGGCATCGGTGGCGGCGCGGGCGTCGAGCGGGCCGCTGTCGGCGACATCCGCGATCAGGCTGCCCGTGGCCGGATCGGTGACGGCGAAGCGCCGGCCGCTCGCGGCGGCGACCCACTGGCCGTTGATGAAGTTGTCCGTGCGGATCAGCGGGCGGGCCAGTTGTCCGAGATTCGTGCTCATGTGAGCTCTCCGTGCCTTTCGGCGTGCGGTGGCGAAGCGCCCGGCAGGTGCCGGGCGACAATAGGGTCGGGCCGAAGCGCCGGCTGCCGTTGCGCCGTCGCGCCAGGCCTCAATCAATCAGCCCGTGTGGGCGACGCGTGCGGCGATTGCTGCGCCGACCTCGGTGGTCGATGCGCGGCCGCCCAAATCGCCCGTACGCGGACCGTCCTTCAGCACCTGAGTGATCGCGTCGAGGATGGCGTCGTGCGCCTCGCGTTCCACACCAGCGCCGTTGCCGAGAAAGTCGAGCATCATCGCGGCCGACCAGATCATCGCCACCGGGTTGGCAATGCCCTTGCCGGCGATGTCCGGCGCCGAGCCGTGCACCGGTTCGAACAGCGACGGAAAACGGCGGTCCGGATTCAGATTGCCCGACGGCGCAATGCCAATGGTCCCCGTGCAGGCGGGTCCCAGGTCCGACAGGATGTCGCCGAACAGGTTGGATGCCACCACCACGTCGAAGCGGTCCGGATTCAGCACGAAGCGCGCGCACAGAATGTCGATGTGCTGACGGTCCATCTTCACGTCCGGATAGCGGGCGGCCATTTCGTCGGCGCGCGCGTCCCACCACGGCATGCTGATCGCAATGCCGTTGCTCTTGGTTGCCACAGTGATCTTCTTCGCGCGGCGCTGCGCCAGATCGAAGGCGAACTTCATCACGCGCTCGGTGCCGTGGCGCGTGAAGATCGACTGCTGCATCACGACTTCACGCTCCGTGCCTTCGAACATCGTGCCGCCCACCGACGAATATTCGCCTTCCGTGTTCTCGCGCACGATCATGAAGTCGATATCTCCCGGCTTGCGGTTCGCGAGCGGGCAGGGCACGCCTTCAAACAGACGCGCGGGACGCAGGTTCACGTACTGATCGAACTCGCGCCGGAACTTGAGCAGCGAGCCCCACAGCGAGATGTGGTCTGGCACCTTCTCGGGCCAGCCAACCGCGCCGAACAGGATCGCATCGCAATCCCGCAGTTGCACTTTCCAGTTGTCCGGCATCATCTGACCATGCTGCGCGTAGTAGTCGCAGGATGCCCATTCGACCTGGCGATACTCGACGCCAATGTCGAAGCGCTGGCAAGCCGCATCCAGCACGCGCAGGCCTTCGGGCATCACTTCAGTGCCGATGCCGTCGCCCGGGATGACGGCAATGCGGTATTTGCGGGTCATACGTCTCTCTCCTTGCCATGAGTGCGTGCCGTCTGCTGAGGCGGCGCGCGTAGCGAAATGGGATGGGATTCGAAGATCGGGCTGCGCATGGCGTCAGTAGCCGCGTGTCCGGTCGATCTGGCCGTTCATCGGCTTTCCCGCGCGAAACAGTCGCAGGTTTTCCAGCACCGCATCCACCGCGGATTCGGGCCGCGTCGCGCTGGCGATGTGCGGCGTGATGCGCACGCGCGGTTGCGTCCAGAGCGGATGGTCGGCCGGCAGCGGTTCGGGATGGGTCACGTCGAGCACGGCGCTGTGAATCTGGCCGCGTTCGAGGGCGTCGAGCAAATCGTCGCTGACGAGTTGCGGCCCGCGTCCCACATGAACCAGCGAAGCGCCGTGCGGCAGCGCATCGAACACCTGGCGGCCGAGCAGGCCGCGCGTCGCGTCGGTGAGCGGCAGCAGGCAGATCAGCACGTCAGTGCGGGCCAGAAACGCATCGAGCCCGGCCTCGCCGGCATAACACGCCACGCCCTCGATCTCATGCTGTGATCGGCTCCAGCCCGCGCAGGCAAAGCCGAACAGCCGCAGACGGTCCAGCACCGCCGTCCCCAGCATGCCGAGCCCCAGCACGCCGATGCGGCGCGAGGCGGCGGCCCGCAGCGGCATGGGTTGCCAGGTACGCGCCTGCTGCTGCAACTCGTAGTCGAACAGATCGCGGTGAATCGTCAGCACTGCTTGCGTGACGTATTCCACCATGCCGTCGACGATGCCGGGCTCGATCATCCGCACCACAGGCAGATGTGCGGGGATTTGCGACAGGTCGAGTTGATCCACGCCCGCACCGACCGAGAATACGACGTCGAGATTCGGCAGCGTGACGGCGAGATCGCCCGGTTGCCAGGCCACCAGATAGCGCACGGCGGCGGGTTCCCCGATGTCGGGCCAGACCCGGAACGGCGTGTCGGGTGCGAGTTGCGCGAACCGTTCGGCCCATAGCGCGCCACGCACCGGATCGGCTTTGTAGAGGACGGTCATTGCGGGTTACGCCATTGCCTGGTTGATGATGCCGTAGGCGCGCCAGCTCGCGTCGGGAGCGGCTTCGCGCAGATCGGCGGAGGCGTTGCGGACCATCTTGTCGACGGCGTCGACGCGTGCCAGGCCGAGGCCGTCCAGCCAGTCGTGGATGCCGGCTTCGGCCGGCACGTCGATGCGCACGAAATCGCCTCCGTGCCGGGCCAGCCAGTACGAGATCAAGGCAGTGGCGCGCCGGTCGTCGTCCGCCTGCTTTGCCACCACCGGTCCGATGGCGTAGCCGCGTCCAAATGGACGGAACAGCGAGAAGCCGAGCACATCGCCGTCGCCTTCCAGCACCACGCCCTGCGCGAATTCGAGCAGCGCCGGCAGGGTCGCGCTGCGGTCGAAGCCGCTGGCGCGCGAGGCGAGTTCAATCAGCCGAGGGATGTCTTCCGGCTTCGCCGCGCGCAGATGCTCGCCGGGCGGGGGGGGCAACGGCCGCCACTTCACCAGGCGTGCCTTGATGCTGGATGAGCCCGCCGCAGGTGACAAAGCCGAGCCTTTCGTACAGCGGCTTGCCGGCCGCCGTGGCGTGCAGGAAAGTGACACGGTTGCCAAGTTCTTCGAGCACCAGTTCCATCAGCTTGCGGCCAATGCCGCGGCCCTGTTCGTCGGGAGACACGATCACGAGACCGAGCGTGCCGCGGTCCGCGCCGAATTTCCAGCACAGCGCGGTGCCGATTACGCTGCCGTCATCTTCGGCGACGAAGCCGGTGCCGGCGTCGAACATGAAGCGCCAGTCGTCGGCGCGATGCGGCCAGCGCACCGCGAGCGAGAGGCCGTGCGCGGCGGCGATGTCGGCGGACGAGAACGGGCGGTACGCGGGCGATTTCTTCACAGATGATTCGGACACTGCAAACTCCTGCTGGCGGCATGATCAGCCTAGACTGTCGCATCCCCGGTGTCCGCTTCATAGGACGATCTTTTTGTTATTCGAGTGAGGTCGTCCGCAGCGCCATGAACTCACGCGCGGCGGGCGAAGCGAATCGCCCGGCTATTTTGGCGTTCAGCGCGAGCATGGCAAATTCAATATAATGATCGCAATTCTCGCGGATCTTCATTGCAGTCGGGCGGGCAGCTGCCGCCTTCGCTGTGAGGGCTTCGCACCCGGCACAACAACAGCAGCGGCGGGCGTAGCGGGCCGGCCGCCCCGTCATCGACAGGAAACACATGCAGCGAACAGAAGCTGGCAAAAAACGCGCGGTCAACCTGAGTCAAGGCGACGTCGGCGCCCGTCTGCGGGCGCTGCGCGTCGCGCACGGTCTGTCCGTCAATGAACTGGCGATGCGGGCGGGCGTGTCTGTCGGCACCGTCAGCCAGGTGGAGCGCAACAAGGCGAATCCGTCGGTGCGCATTCTCGAACGCCTGCGTCAGGCGCTGGGCGTTCCGCTCACCGCGTTGCTCGAAGAGGACGACGCGGTCTCGGACCCGATCACCGGCGACTTCGTGCGCAAGGCGGCCGAGCGGCCGCTGTTCGAAGTCGGTAAGAACGGTATGCAGAAAGAGCTGCTGTCGCCGCACGGCGACCACGATCTGCAGATGATGATCATCATGCTGCCGGCTGGCTCGGGTTCGGAAGAAGTGCTGGTCGGTATCGGCGAAAAGGCCGGGCTGGTGCTGGAAGGAACGGTCGTGCTGAATGTCGGCGATCGCCGCTGCGAATTGCGCGCGGGCGACAGCTTCCAGTTCAAGAGCACGGTGCCGCATAGCGTGCGCAACGAGAGCAACAAGACCGCGCGACTGCTGTGGATCATGAACACGCAGCCGCCCGTCATTCACCTCTGATCCTGCACTCCTCCACGTCGTAAAGGGCCGCGCCGGGGCAGGCGCGGTTCTTCTTCTCGCCCGCCGCTTCGCTTCATTCATTCTCCGCCCCTCTTGCGATGTATTCGCCCGCTTGATACGGGCGACGGCCCACATCGCCTTCATTTTTTTCGCTGTTCATTTTTGCGCTGCACGATCGCCTGAAGGTGTGGCACATGCATGCTCGCCCGCGCCATATCCATCAATGCTCACGCCGTCCGCCGCGGTCCCGCGTTGCGCATGGGAGGAGGCGCGCAAGTCGCCGCAGAGCACAACGAACTTTTCGCAAAGTTTATTTTTGACCACTAGCAATTCATTTTCTGTTCATTAAAATGAACTTCATTGATGTTCGTTCATTCGGCGGTTGCGATGACGAACGGCAGTACCGGGAGATGCCATGCGTCGCAACTTGTGCAGCGCAGCCGGCATCGCAGATTTGAACCTTCTGATCAGGCCGGGCATGTCTACTCCGTCACTCGATTTCGATCCATCAGCCGTTCCATTACCGCAAGGGCATTTCATTGGCGGTGCGTACTATCCGACGGGCGAGGCGCAGATCGCCGTTCATCGGCCGTCGGACGGCGCGCTGCTCGGCCATGTGCCGGACGCGACCGATGCCACCGTCGATCTCGCCGTCAGCGACGCGCTCGCTGCATGGAAGACGAGCGGCTGGGGCACCCGTTCGCCGCGCGAACGCGCGAAGGTGCTGAGCCGCTGGGCCGACCTGATCGATCGCGATGCCGTGAGCCTCGCGCAACTCGAGACGGTCAGCTCGACGCGGCCGGTCGCGGAAAGCTATGCATCGGATGTACCGTTCACCGCCGAAGCAATCCGCTTTTTCGCGGAGCTGGCCGACAAGCTCGGCGGCGATATCGCCGCCACGCGCCGCGACAGCCTCGGCTTCATCGCGTCCGAACCGTACGGCGTGATCGGTGCGATTACGCCGTGGAATTTCCCGCTGTCGATGTGTTCGTGGAAATGCGGACCGGCACTCGCGGCCGGCAACGCGGTCGTGCTGAAGCCCTCGGAAATGACGCCGTTCTCGACGTTGCGTCTCGCCGAACTCGCGATCGAAGCCGGCATGCCGCCCGGCATCTTCAACGTGGTGAACGGCCGTGGTGCGACCACCGGCGCGGCGCTGACGCGCCATCCCGGCATTTCGAAGATGAGCTTCACGGGATCGACCCGTACGGGCGCCGCGATCATGAGCGACGCCGCGATGCACGGCACCAAGCCTGTCACGCTGGAACTCGGCGGCAAGAGCCCGCAACTGGTATTCGAACACGTACGCGACCTGGACTTCACGGCGGGTTGCATCGCCCGCGGCTTTACCGCGAACGGCGGCCAGGCGTGCGTGGCCGGCACGCGCCTGATCGCGCACAAGCGCATTGCCGAACCGCTTGTCGACGCGATTCAGCGTCAATTGCAGGCGATCAAGCCAGGTCCGCTGTGGGACAGCCGCACCGCTTATTCACCGATCATCAGCTCCGCCCAGGCACGCCGTATCGAAACGCTGATCGGCCAGAGTCGCGACAGCGGCGCGGAAGTGATCTTCGGCGGCGGCTTTTTCGATGGCACCGGCAAGGGTCTTTTTCACCGTCCGACGGTGCTCGCCAACGTGACCGACGCGACGCCCGCCGTGCGAGAGGAACTGTTCGGCCCGGTGTTGACTGTGCAGACATTCGACGACGAGGACGAGGGCATCGCGCTCGCCGGTCATCCCGTCTACGGCCTCGCAGCCGGTATCCACAGCAGCGACATCGGCCAGGCGCTGCGCGCGATGCGCCGCATCGCCGCGGGCACCATCTGGATCAACCGTTATGGCCGCAGCGGCGACATGATCATTCCGACCGGCGGCTTCGGCCAGTCTGGCATCGGCAAGGATCTCGGCCGCGAGGCGATGATTTCGAGCATGCGCCACAAGAGCGTACTGATCGATTTCGAAACACTGTGAAGCACGGCCTTGCAGTGGACTGACGCAAGCAGCACCCGTACCGATTCAACCCGAAACTGAACCCCGGACCTGCGAACAGGTTCGTCACGACGACAGGATGTTGACCATGATCGATTTCGAGCCGAAGTACATCACTTTCGACTGCTATGGCACGCTGACCAACTTCCAGATGGGCCAGAGCGCGCGCGAGCTATACGGCGACAAGCTGGACAAGGCGAAGATGGACGAGTTTGTCGAGTTCTTTCGCGGCTACCGCCTCGACGAAGTACTCGGCGCATGGAAGCCGTATCGCGACGTGGTCGTCAATTCGGTGCGCCGCACCTGCGAGCGCACCGGCGTTCCGTTCGACCAAGCGACCGCGCTGAAGATCTATGATGCCGTGCCGACTTGGGGTCCGCATGAGGACGTACCGCAAGGGCTGTCGCGCCTCGCGTCGAAATACAAGCTCGTGATCCTGTCGAATGCGTCGGACGACCAGATCCACAGCAACGTCGACAAGCTCGGCGCGCCGTTCCACAAGGTCTATACGGCGCAGCAGGCGCAGGCGTACAAGCCGCTGCAGAAAGCGTTCGAGTACATGTTCTCGCAACTCAACTGCAATCCCGAAGACGTCCTGCACGTGTCGTCGAGCTTCCGCTACGACCTGATGACCGCGTACGACATGGGCATCAAGCATAAGGCGTTCGTCAACCGCCGCCACGAGCCGCTGAACCCGTACTACGGCGTCAACGAAGTATCGGGCATTCCGCAACTGGCATCGATGCTCGGTCTTTGATCCACCTACGAGGCCCGCTTGGCGCAGCGCAACTCACAGACAGGAATGCATCGCGATGAAGCTCGAATCCTACTGGCTCGATACCGCGCCACCCTTTACGAAGGCCGCTCAAGTCCCGCCTCCGCAGCGGGTGGACGTGGCCGTGGTCGGGGGGGGGCTTCACCGGGCTGTCGGCGGCGCTGGAGCTGGCAAAGCGTGGCATGTCGGTGGTCGTGTTCGAGGCGGGGCGGCTCGCCGGGCAAGCGTCCGGCCGTAACGGCGGACATTGCAACACGGGCGTCGCGCAGGACTACGCCGCGTTGTCGGCGCGGATCGGCAGCGAGCGCGCGTCGGAGTTCTATCGCGCTTATGCAGGTGCAGTCGACACCGTGAAGGCGATCATCGCCGAAGAGGACATCGACTGCGATCTGCGTCACTCCGGCAAGATCAAGCTCGCCGCGAAGCCGCAGCATTTCGCATCGCTCGCGAAGTCGTACGAAGTGTTGAAGCGCGAAGTCGATCCCGATGTCGAACTCGTGCCGCCCGACCGGATTCGCGAAGAAATCGCGTCGGACGGGTTCTTCGGCGGACTCGTGCAGCGCAACGGCATGCAGATGCACATGGGCAAGTTCGGCGTCGGTCTCGGCCAGGCGGCGGCGCGGCGCGGCGCGCAGATCTACGAGAACACGCCCGTCACGAGCCTGAAGCCGCTCGGCGGCAATGCGTTCGAGGTGACCTGTGCGCTCGGCACGCTGCGCGCGGAGCGCGTGCTGATTGCGACGGGCGCGTCGCAAGTCGGACCGCTGCAATGGTTCCGCCGCCGCATCGCGCCGGTCGGCAGCTTCATCGTCGCGACCGAGCCGCTCGGCAAGGCGCGTCTCGATGCGCTGCTGCCCACGCGCCGCTCGTATGTGACGACGCTCAATATCGGCAACTATTTTCGTGCGACGCCCGACGAGCGTCTGCTGTTCGGCGGCCGCGCGCGCTTCGCGATGTCGAATCCGCGTTCGGACGAAAAGAGCGGCCAGATTCTGCGTGAGGCTCTCGCGCGCTATTTCCCGCAACTGTCCGATGTGCGCATCGACTATTGCTGGGGCGGTCTCGTCGACATGACGGCCGACCGTCTGCCGCGCGCGGGCCAGCACGAAGGACTGTTCTATTCAATGGGCTATAGCGGCCATGGTGTGCAGATGTCGGTGCACATGGGCCGTCTGATGGCCGACGTGATGTTCGGCGCCGCCTCGCGCAATCCGTGGCGAACGCTCGAATGGCCCGCGATTCCAGGGCAT
Organism: Paraburkholderia bengalensis; assembly: GCF_037126505.1. Lineage (NCBI taxonomy): Bacteria > Pseudomonadati > Pseudomonadota > Betaproteobacteria > Burkholderiales > Burkholderiaceae > Paraburkholderia > Paraburkholderia bengalensis. The sequence continues at coordinate 58,243 of NZ_JACFYJ010000042.1, read as the reverse complement.
TTTGGACGCGCGTGGTTTCTGCCGCTGGTCGGCGCGTATTACCGGTTGCAGGATGTGCTGCATTAAATGGATTCGACGAGCCCGGCCGGCCATCGGCCAGGCAACGCGCAGATTAAAAATCACTATTCCCAGAGGTAACCCCATGTTGCGTTTCATGTTCCAGCCCGCTTCCGCCGTTCGCTTCAACACTGTGCAACGCTTTGCTGCGGGCGCGGGTCTCGCGATGTCGATGATGTTCGGCGCCGCACACGCCGCCGAAACCGCCGCGCTCACCGCCGGCTCGCCGCCGTCGAGCGCGCCGACCACGTTCATGAACGTGAAGACGCAGCAGATCGAAGGCCTGATGCCCGACGTCGTGAAAGAGATCGGCAAGCGCGAGGGCTTTAACGTGTCATACGACGCAGTACCGTTCTCGGCGCTGATCCAGTCGGTGGTGTCGGGCAAGATCGACATCATCGTCGCGGGCATGACGCCGACGCCCAAGCGCGCCGAAGTGGTCGACTTCTCGCAGCCGGTCACGGCGTTCGGCGAAGGCATCATCGTCAAGGACACCAACAAGGCCGTCTATCACTCGGTCCAGGATCTGAAAGGCATGACCGTCGGCGCGCCGACCGGCACCGATTACGGAGACCAGTTGAAGAAGCTCGGCATCTTCACCGAAGTGAAGATGTATGACAGCCCCGCCGACATGACGCGCGACGTCGCGCTCGGCCGCATCGTCGCGGGCTTCAACGACTATCCGATCCTGAAGGCGCAGGAGGCCGCGGGTGCGATGGCGGGAACGCGCGTGGACGACGCCTATGTGCCGATGAAAAAGTTCGACATCGCGATCGCGGTGAAGAAGGGCAACAGCGCACTGCTCGCGAAGATCAACGACGCGCTGACGAAGATGAAGGCCGACGGCTCGCTCGACGCGATCCTGAAGAAGTGGCATCTCGCGGGTTGATCTGCGTGCTGTGAGAAGGGGCGCAAGAGGCGCTCCCGCTTCGAAGCGGGACGCGCCCGGCGAGGTCCGCCGGCGAGCGGTGCGGCGGACTGAACGAATGCAAAGAGCAACGGAAGGCACCCATGCACTGGCACGATATAGTCGATTTTGTACCGATTCTGATTCAAGGCGCGGTGATGAGCATTGTCATCACGCTGGGTTGCCTGCTGCTGAGCACAGTGCTCGGGCTGACCTGGGCGTTGCTGAAGATGTCGCGCTATCCGCTCGTCGTCCGCGGCGTGAGCACGATGATCAACGTCGTGCGCGGTCTGCCGATGATCGTGCTGCTGTTCTACATCTACTTCGTGCTGCCCGAGATCCATATCCAGGTGTCGGCGTTGCAGGCGAGCATTATCGGCCTCGGCTTCGGCTACTCGACGTATGTCGCGGAAATCTTCCGCGCCGGGATCGAGGCGGTCGATCCGGGCCAGTACGAAGCCGCGCAGTCCATCGGCATGGGCCGCGTCAAAACCATGGTGCGCGTGATCCTGCCGCAGGCCATCAAGGTCGCGCTGCCGCCGTACAGCAATACGCTCGTGATGATGCTGAAAGACTCGTCGCTCGCCTCGACCATCACGGTCGCCGAAATGACGCGCGAAGGACAGTTGATCGCAGCGTCGACGTTCCAGAATCTGACGGTTTATACGCTCGTCGCGGTAGGCTATCTGGCGATGAGTCTGCCGCTGATGAGCATGACACGCACGCTCGAACGACGTTTCGGTCGGCATAAGGCCAGGTAAGTAAATAAGGTGAGGCCGGAAAAGTTCGAAGTGAGGATGCGATGATCGAAATCACGAATGTGCACAAGAGTTATGGCGCCGTGCCGGTTCTGAAGGGCATTTCGCTGAACGTCCGTCAGGGCGAGGTGGTCTGCCTGATCGGTGCGTCAGGCTCGGGCAAGTCGACGCTGCTGCGCTGCATTAATGCGCTCGAATCATACGATGAAGGCGAAATCCGTCTTCTCGGCCAGCCTGTCGAACAGCGCGCGCGCAACATCAACCAGTTGCGCACCCAGGTCGGCATGGTGTTTCAGCGCTTCAATCTGTTTCCGCACCGGACCGCACTCGAGAACGTGATGGAAGGACCGGTGCACGTCAAACGCATGTCGCGCGCCGACGCGCAGCGCGAGGCGTCGGAGCTGCTGGTCAAGGTAGGGCTCGGCCACAAGCTGCATGCGTATCCGCATCAGTTGTCGGGCGGCCAGCAGCAGCGGGTGGCGATTGCGCGCTCGCTCGCGATGAAGCCGAAGGCGATCCTGTTCGACGAGCCGACTTCTGCGCTCGATCCGGAGCTGGTCGGCGAAGTGCTCGGCGTGATGCGCACGCTCGCACGCGAGGGCATGACGATGCTGGTCGTCACGCACGAAATGGGCTTTGCGCGTGAAGTGGCGGACAGGGTCTGCTTTCTGCATGCGGGTCTCATCATCGAAGAGGGCACCGCGCAGCAGGTGTTGGGCTCGCCGCGCGAGGCGCGCACCCGCGAATTCCTGCGCCATGTGCTGACCGATCGCAGCGGCGGGCATGGCGCGCATGATCGCAGCGAGTCCTCCCGCAGCGAGTCCTCCCGCAGCGAGTCCTCCGGCGGCGCGCATGACAGTTTGGCGCCCGGCGGCGTCGCGGGAGCGGCGATATGAGCGGCCGCTTCGTACGTGTTGGCGAAACGGCGCGCGCCACAGTCGAATTGACGATCAACGGCGAGCGTGTCGCCGCGCTCGCCGGCGACACGCTGCTCACCGCGATGCTGTGCTCGGTGCGATATGTGCGCCAATCCGAATTCGGCGAGGAGAAACGCGCCGGATTCTGCCTGATGGGCGCGTGTCAGGATTGCTGGGTCTGGACCGCGGACGGCGAGCGCTTGCGCGCCTGCACCACCGTCGTCGAAGCGGGCATGCGCGTCGTGACGACGCAACCGGAGGCGCAATGGGCGAACCTCGCATCGTAATCGTCGGCGCGGGCCCTGCGGGTGTGCGCTGCGCGGAAACCGTGCTGGCCGCCGGGATTCGCCCGATCGTCGTCGACGAGGGGCGGCGCGACGGCGGCCAGATCTACCGGCGCCAGCCCGAGGGCTTCACGCGGCCTTACGCGAAGCTGTACGGCACCGAAGCCGCACGCGCGGAGAATCTGCACCAGAGCTTCGAGCGCCTGTGCGCGCAGATCGATTACCGCCCGCAGACGCTCGCGTGGAACGTCGCGCAAGGCAAGCTGCATATCGTCCACCAGGGACACGCGAGCGCGCTGGCCTACGACGCGTTGATCTTGTGCCCCGGCGCGACCGACCGGCTGATGCCCGTCAAGGGCTGGCAGTTCGCGGGCACCTACAGCCTGGGCGCCGCGCAGATCGCGCTGAAGTCGCAGGCTTGCGCGATTGGCCGCCAGGTGGTGTTCATGGGCACTGGGCCGTTGCTTTATCTCGTCGCGAACCAGTACGTGCAGGCGGGTGCGAAGGTCGCCGCAGTACTCGACACATCGAAGACGGGTGCGCGATTGCGCGCGCTGCCCAAGCTCCTTGCGCGGTTCGATGTTTTGCGCAAGGGCCGTGCGCTCGTGGCCGGATTGAAGCGCGCGGGTGTGCGGGTCGAAAACGGCATTGAGCCAGTCGAAATTGTGGGCAATCCAGACGACGGCGTGCACGGCGTCCGTTATCGCAATGCGCGCGGCGAAGTCGCGCAGATCGCGTGCGATGCGGTTGGCCTTGGCTATCACCTGCGGCCCGAAACCCAGCTCGCCGATCTTGCGCGTTGTGCGTTCCGTTTCGATGCGCTCACGCGGCAATGGGTCCCTCAGATCGACGAACTCGGCCGCAGCAGCGAGAAGGGCGTCTATCTCGCGGGCGACGGCGCACGCGTGCTCGGCGCGGACGGCGCCGAGATCGCCGGACGGCTCGCGGCATATGCGGCGTTGAGCGATCTCGGACATGCCGTGCCAGCCGTGACGCTCGGCGCACTGCGCCGCGAACAGCAGAAGATGGATCGCTTCCGGCTCGGTCTTGCCGAAGCGTTCCCGTGGCCTGCCGCGCAGGCGGCGCGGCTGTCCGACGATACGATCGTCTGCCGCTGCGAAGGCATCACTGCGGGCGAACTGCGCCGCGTGGTGCGCGAAGAAGGCGCGCGGGAAGCGAATCGTGCGAAAGCATTCAGCCGGGTCGGCATGGGGCGCTGCCAGGGGCGTTACTGCGGTCACGCGGGCGCCGAGGTGATCGCGGCGGCGGCAAGCGTGCCACTCGAACAGGTCGGCAGGCTGCGCGGGCAGGCGCCCGTCAAACCGCTGGCCATTGCGACTGTGGAGGATACGGAGTGAGCGCGAACCGCGTACAGGCCGATGTTTTGATCGTGGGCGGCGGTTTCATGGGCGCCTCCGCGGCATTCTTTCTACGGCGGCGGGGCCGCTCGGTGATCCTGCTCGAAAGGCAACTGGTCGGACAGCAGGCGAGCGGCACGAACTTCGGTAACGTGCGCCGTCAGGGGCGTTTTCTGCCGCAACTGCCGCTTGCGAACCGCTCACGCGAAATCTGGGGCCGTTTGCCGGAGCTGATCCAGCACGACGCCGAGTTCCTGATGTCCGGCCACGTGCGCGTTTGCTATCGCGACGAGCAGGCCGACCAGTTCGAGACCTATGCGAAAGAGGCTTCGCACTACGGCCTCAAACTCGATCTGCTTCGTGGCGACGCGCTGCGGTCGCGATTTCCGTTTCTCGGCCGCGAGGTGCTGGCTGGTTCGTATTCGCAGATGGACGGACACGCGAATCCGCGGCTCGCGGCGCCCGCGTTTGCGCGCGCTGCCGTGCGGGCCGGCGCGCAGATCGTCGAAAACTGCGATGTCGTGACCGTCGAAAAGGAAGGCGCCGAGTTTCGCGCGACCAGCGCCGACGGCCGCACGTTCCACGCCCCCGTGTTGCTGATTACCGCGGGCGCGTGGGGCAATCTGCTGTCGGAGCAGTTCGGCGAAGCCGTGCCGATTGCCGTCAACGGTCCGCAGATGGCCGTGACCGAGCCTGTGCCGTATGCAATCCAGCCAGTGGTCGGCGTGTCGTCGCCGCAGATCGAAGAGGTCGTGTACTTCCGCCAGGTCGCGCGCGGCAATATCGTAATCGGCGGCTGTGCGCGGGCGCCCGCGTTTCTCGACGAACGTCGCGCGAAGGTGCTGCCGCAGAACACGCTGCTGCAGTTCAGGCAGGCGCAGCGAGTCGCGCCGATGTTGCGCAATCTGAGCATCATCCGCGTGTGGAGCGGCGTCGAAGGCTATATGCCGGACGACAAGCCGATCATGGGCGCGAGCGGCACGACGAGCGGCCTTTTCTATGCGTTCGGTTTTTGCGGCCACGGCTTCCAGTTGGGGCCGGGCGTCGGCGATACGATGGCCGAACTGATCGACACGGGTGCGACCAGCACGCCGATAGAGCCGTTCGATATTCGCCGTTTTGCGGCCGCCCGGGATGCGGTGCCCGTGTCGGTGCCGCCGACATCACGAGTCGCTTGAACGGAGCGCCGATGCTTAGCCTGAGCCCGATGTCGTCGTCCTCGCCGCAATCAGCGAGCGAGAGCCGTCATCCGGCGCGCGCGCCGGACCGTCCGAGCCGCGCGGTGCAGCGTGCGCTCGATTTCATCGACGCCTGTTTCGCCGATCCGATCAGCCTGTCCGAGCTCGCAGCCATCGCCGGCCTGAGCATTTCGAGATTTGCGGTGCGCTTCAGCGCCGAGATCGGCGTCTCGCCGCAGCAGTATGTACGGCTGGTGCGGGTTCGGCATGCGCAGCGTTTGCTGCGGCGCGGCCTGCCGCCGTCGATCGTCGCGACCGAAGTCGGCTTCTTCGATCAGAGCCATCTGTGCCGGCATTTCAAACGCGTGCTCGGCAGAACCCCGGGGGAGTGGCTAAGCGCCGACGGCTGATTGCTAGCGGCTCGCCACAGCGGAGCCCGCCACCAGAACTCGACATAAACTGAAAGGCCACCGGTATCAACGCCGGTGGCCTTTCATCTTTCATGCATCCGCCTTCACTGATGGTGTTGCGAGAACAGCGTCTCAAGCGGGTACTCCGATTTCACGAACGGCGTCTTGATGATGACGTAGCTGAAATACTTTTCTATGCCGATATCGCGTTCCAGCAATCCTTCGATCACGCTCTGATAGTGGTTGACGCTGCGCGTGACGAACTTCAGCAGGTAGTCGTAGCCGCCGCTCGCGAGATGGCATTCGACGATCTCATCCACCGGACGGATGGCCGCCTCGAACTTGGCGAAGTCTTCGCGGCGATGGTCGGCGAGGGTGACCTCGGTGAACACGATCTGCACGTCACCGAGTTTCTGAAGCTGGATATGGGCGCCGTAGCCGACAATGTAGCCGGCCTTTTCGAGGCGCTTCACACGGATCAGACAGGGGCTCGGCGAGAGCCCCACGGCGTCCGCGAGCTCGACGTTCGTGATACGGCCTTTCTTCTGGAGTTGCGAGAGAATACGCAGGTCGGTCCGGTCCAGCTTGGTGTCGCCGCTCGTCGTCATGTATCGGTCTGCCCGTCGAAGGTTCTGCTTGTCGCTTCGTCGCGCTTTGCCCGGGTGAGGCCCGGTGAAGCGCCGCGCAGGCCGATGTTATCACGCGCTCAGGCGGCTCAGGCAGCCGCGCGGCTCGCTGTGCGCAACGCGGCGCGTACCTCCGCTTCGTCAAGCACTTCGTCGAGCGTGCGCTTCAGGCGGCCGAACATCTGCTCGAATTCAGCTTCGACAAAACACAGCGCGGGCGCGAAGCCGAGAATGTTGTCGCCGAATGCGCGGAACACGAGGCGGTTGCGGTACGCGGCGGCCGCGATCCGGTCCGGCAGCTTCAGCGCCGGGTCGAAGCGGGCGCGCGAATTCTTGTCGGCGACCAGTTCGAGCGCGCCGAGCAGGCCGCGATGACGCGAGTCGCCCACGAGCGGATGATCTAGCAGCGCATCGAGACCGGCTGCAAAGCGCGGCGCCTGCGCCTGACCGTTCGCGAGCAGACCGCCTTCATGGTAAAGACGCAGCACTTCGAGGCCGATCGCTGCGCTGACGGGGTGCGCGGAATAGGTCTGGCCGTGACCGACGATCGCGGTATCGCGTGCGTCGCCGGCAATGCCCTGGTAGATTTCGTCCGACATCAGCACGGCGCCCATCGGCGCGTAGCCGGAAGTCAGCCCTTTGGCGACCGTCATCAGATCGGGCTCGACCTGTTCCGCTTCGCACGCGAAGAGCGGACCCGTGCGGCCGAAGCCCGTGATGACTTCATCGGCGACGAACAGGATGTCCAGACGCCGGCACGCATCGCGCATCGCTTTCAGCCAGCCGGCCGGCGGCACGATCACGCCGCCCGATCCCTGGATCGGCTCGCAGAAGAACGCGGCGACGTTCTCCGCGCCGAGTGCCGCGACCTTCGCTTCGAGAGCGGCGACCGATGCGGCGATCAGCGCCTGCGCGTCGCCGCGTGGCGTGTGACGGTACGCATACGGCGACGGCAGATGATGCTGGTGCGGCAGCGGCAGATCGAAGTTGCGGTGAAACGCAGGCAGTGCGGTGAGCCCAGCGCCGACCGACGACGATCCGTGATAGCCGCGCTCCAGCGCGATCATCTGCTTCTTCGACGGACGTCCGGTCGCGTTGAAGTAATGCGTGATGAAGCGGATCGCGGAGTCGACCGCGTCGGAGCCGCCGAGCGTGAAGTACACGTGCTGCAGCGAAGCGGGCGCGAGCGCTACCAGCTTGTCGGCCAGCTCGATCGCGGGCTCCGACGAAAAGTGGAAATAGGTGGTGGCGTACGGCAGCTTCGTCATCTGACGCGTCGCCGCTTCGACGATGCTCTGCTGGCCGTAGCCTACGTTCACGCACCAGAGGCCCGAAAATGCGTCGAGCAGCTCGTTGCCGTTGATGTCGCGAAGATTGGCGCCCTGGCCGGATTCGAGCACGGTGGCGCCGCGCGCTTCGTGCGCACGGTAGTTGATGACGGGGTGGATCAGATGCTTGCGGTCGGCGTCGATAAGCGATTTTTTTGACATGATGGTATGTTCCCGGCACGTGACGAACGGTAAGACTCACCCCCTGATAGTAGCGACAGCCGCATGCGTGCCGTTCCGCCAAAGAAACGCCCAAAGAGCGTGCGTGCAGCGTTTTGCACCCCGCAGACAGCATTTTGTGCTGCACGTGCTTAATAGCGGGGCGTGAGATGGCGCCTTGTCGATGAGGCTGGGTGGCGTGTTAGGGCGAGCGGCCAGAGTGCATGCGCGATGTCGAAAAAACATGACGGCAATCGCACGGCCAGGCGCGACGACGAACGCGACGACGAACGCGACGACGAACGCGACGACAAACGCGACGACAAACGCGACGACAAACGCGACGACAAACGCGACGACATGCGCAACAACAGGTGCAATGCCGGGCGCAAAACCGCGCTACGCGCGGCGGCCCCAGTCACGCAAGCGACTGCATGGTCACGGCAAATTGATGCAGCGCGCGTTCGGCGCGATCCGTATCTACGTGACGTTTCGCACCGGCAGGCCGCCGCATCTTCACTACCGTCTCGGTACGGACAATACCGAGGCCGCTTAGCCACGCACGCAAACCGTGTCCATGCGGCACATCGATACGGATCAGCGCGCCTTCGTTCAGCGCGAGCCAGTGGCTGATCAGCGCCTTCGCATGCACGCCGTCCGGCGCGTCTCCAGCGACCACCGGGCCGATGATGAACCCGCGTCCGAAGCGGCGAAACAGCGAGAAGCCGAGCAGTTCGCCGTCGCGATCAAGCGCGATGCCATCGGCCAGATCGAGCAGCGGCGGCAACACGAGACTGCGATCCAGACCGCTCGCGCGCGACGCGAGCGCGATCAGTTGCGGCGTATCGCGCGCGCCGAGCGGACGTAGCCGTTCGTTCGCGGGCAGTGCGACGAGCGGCGGCCGGAACGCCGCGCCCTGCATCTGATCGAGCGCGCCGCAGGCCTCGAAGCCGAGCGCTTCGCACAGCGGCCGCGCGGCATCGCTCGCGTACAGCGTGATGTCGCGTTCGCCAAGTTCGTCGAGCGCGCGGGCGAACAGCGCCTCGCCGATCCCCTTGTCCCGATGTTCCGGCGCAACCAGCAGCATGCCGAGCGTCGCGCGATCGCTGCCGAATGCCCAGCACACTACCGTGCCGACCAGCGCGCCCGCCATCTCGGCGACGAAGCCGATCCCGGTGCACGCCGAAAAACGCCATTCCTCGCAGCGATGCGGCCAGCCGATCGCCGCAGACAGCCGTTGGGCGGCGGGAATGTCGTCGAGGCACAGGCGTCGGCAGGTGAACAGCGCTTGGGTGGTGGGATCGGACACGGGGCGCTCCCGGAGTAGTCGGCCGTGCCGCGACTGTTGCACGTTGCCCGGCCGATGACCAGTATGAATTTTTTATCATGGTGCAGCGCGCACAAGGAAGCAGTGGCCATGCGCAGCGGCGGGGCCTGTGATACGAAATGCGCGCTCAGGCGGTCCAGATCGCGTGCGGCGTGCCGAAACGGCCAATTTTGTCGATGCAATCTGCGGCGCGCTCACTTCTACGATGATGTTCATGCAGCGGCGTTCGTCGGCGCTCGCACAGGGCGGTGCAGGGAGCGCATATCAGGGTCGATGCCAGGGGCGGCAAAACATGCTGTTTGTACCGCTCAAAACCGCGTTTTCGGATGGTCGCGTCTGCTGATACGCGATCAACGGCAGTTTTTGCAGTGCTTAAATCGATTCATGCAGTCACACCGCACCGCGACCAGCACGCGGCGCGCCGTCGAACACCAACGCTGGATATCCCACGTTCAATCTCGAGTGAGGAGCAGTTCGCATGTACGACGACGAAATCAAAAAGGGCGGTTTCAGCCGCCGTGACATGATGCGTTTGCTGGCCGCCGGGGGCATGCTCGCCACCGGAGCGGGAGGGCTGCTGGCAGGGGCGAGCCCGGCGTTCGCCGCGCCCACGCCGAAAAAAGGCGGCAAGATCCGGGTCGCTTACGACGCATCGTCGACCGCCGATACGCTCGACCCGGCCAAGGGCTCAGCCGGCTCCGACTACATCCGCTTCTTCATGTTTTACAGCAGCCTGACGCAGCTCGACGCGTCGCTGACGCCACGGATGAACCTCGCGGAATCGGTGGACAGCAGCGACGCGAAGGTATGGGTGATCAAGCTGCGCAAGGGCGTGACCTTCCACGACGGCAAGGCGCTCGTGCCCGCCGACGTGGTCTATTCGCTGATGCGTCACAAGAATCCGGCCACTGCGTCGAAGGTGAAGACGCTCGCCGACCAGTTCGTGGACGCGAAGCAGACGGGCCCGAACGAAGTCACGCTCACGCTCGCGTCTGCGAATGCCGATTTACCGGTGATACTCGCGACGCCGCAATTCGTGATCGTCAAGGACGGCACGACCGACTTCACGACGGCAGTCGGCACCGGCCCCTACAAGGTGAAGACGTTCAAGCCGGGCGTCTCGACGGTCGGCGTGCGCAACGACAGCTTCTGGAAAACGGGCGCGGGCCCCTATCTCGACCAGATCGAACTGATCGGGATCGGCGACGACGCGGCGCGGGTCAATGCGCTGCTCTCCGGCGACGTTCATCTGATCAATTCCGTCGATCCGCGCGCGACGCAGCGCATCGCGGCGACGCCTGGCTACGAAGTCCGCGAGACCAAGTCGGGTCTCTATACCGACCTGATCATGCGCCGCGACAATCCGACGTCGGGCAACCCCGATTTCGTGCAGGGGATGAAGTATCTGTTCGACCGCGACCAGGTGCGCAGCGCCGTGTTTCGCGGCTATGCGGTGATCGGCAACGATCAGCCGATTCCGCCGGGGCACCGCTACTTCAACGCGTCGCTGCCGCAGCGGCCGCACGACCCGGACAAGGCGAAGTTCCACTTCCAGAAGGCCGGGGCGATCGGCGCGACGCTGCCGCCGATCTACGCAACGACCGACGCGAACGGCTCGGTCGAAATGGGGGTGCTGCTGCAGCAAAGCGCCGCGAAGATCGGGGTGAATCTGAACATCAATCGCGTGCCGGCCGACGGCTACTGGTCGAATCACTGGATGAAGCATCCGCTCGGCTTCGGCAGCGTCAATCCGCGCTCCAGCGCCGACGTGTTGTTCACGCAGTTCTTCAAGTCGGACGCACCGTGGAACGAGTCGGGCTGGAACAACCCGAAGTTCGACCAGTTGCTGGTCGCCGCCCGCTCCGAAACCGACGACGCGAAGCGCAAGCAGATGTACGGCGACATGCAGGTGCTGGTGTCGGAGCAGGGCGGCATCGGCATTCCGACCTTCCTGAGCCTGCTTGATGCGAACGACAAGAAGCTGCAAGGACTTGCACCGGTGCCGACGGGCGCCATGATGGGCTTCAACTTCGCCGAGTACGTGTGGTGGAACGCGTGACACGCTGACGACGAAGCCGAAGCGCGCGAGCGCGGCGACTAGTCTTGCTGCAGTCTTGCGCAACACAACGGCAACACGCAGCGACACGCAGCGACACGCAGCAACACGCAGCAACACCCCAGCTATCCCGCAGCACAGTCTCAAGCAGCCCCAACGGCTGCGGCTACGCCGGCGCATCGATGCCGCGCCCGCGTAGCCGCAGCGCAACCGAGGAGGTCTTGCCCATGAACGGGAACATCGCCGAGCTGATCGGCCGGCGCATCGCCGTCACCGCGCTGACGCTGCTGATCGTCTCGATCATCATTTTCGTCATCACCAACCTGTTGCCCGGCGACGCCGCGCAGGCCGCGCTCGGCCAGTCGGCGACCGCCGAAACGGTCGCGGCGCTGCGCCAGCAGTTCGGTCTCGACCAGCCCGCGTGGCTGCGCTACATCCACTGGCTGATCGGCCTGCTGCACGCGAACTTCGGCGTGTCGCTGTCGAACAATCTGCCGGTGACTGAATTGATCGAAGGGCGTCTGCCGAAGTCTCTGACGCTCGCCGCGATCACGACGGCCGTGTCGGTGCCGATCGCGGTGTCGGCGGGCATTCTCGCGGCGGTCAACCGCGAGTCGCTGATCGACCGGATCGTGAGCCTCGGCACGTTGTCGCTGGTGGCGACGCCGGAGTTCCTGATCGCGACGCTCGCGGTGCTGGTGCTGGCCGTCAAGCTGCACTGGTTGTCAGCGTTGTCGTATAGCGGCGAGATCGACAGCCTGCATGATTTTCTGCGCGCCTACGCGATGCCCGTCGTCACGCTCTGCGCGGTAGTCGTCGCGCAGATGGCACGGATGACGCGCGCAGCAGTGATCGAGCAACTGAGTTCGTCGTATGCGGAAATGGCGATGCTCAAGGGCGCGAGCCCCGCGCGCGTGGTGCTGCGCCATGCGCTGCCCAACGCGATCGGCCCGATCGCCAACGCGATCGCGCTGAGCCTGTCGTATCTGCTCGGCGGCGTGATCGTCGTCGAGACCATCTTCAACTATCCGGGCCTCGCCAGCCTGATGGTCGATGCGGTGAGCAACCGCGACTTCCCGCTCGTACAGGCCTGCACGCTGTTGTTCTGTCTCGGGTATCTGCTGCTCGTGCTGCTTGCCGACCTGTGCGCCATCATCTCGAACCCGAGGCTGCGGACATGACGATCCTTCGACCTACTTCCCAAACGCCGCACCGGCCCGGCGCACTCGAGCCGGCGCAGCGCAGCAGCACGTTGCCGCAGGGCGCCGAGCCTGGCCGCTCGTGGGGCAACGGCGGGGGCCGGGCGCCGCAGCCGGTGCGCCGCCGCAGCGTCGCGCAACGGATGAACCTGTCCCTAGGCGGCTGGATCGGCCTGGCGATGGTCGGCTCCGCGCTGTTCGTCGCCGCGTTCGCGCCGTGGCTTGCCCCCCATCCGGTCGGCGCGATTCTCACGCCCGACGTGTTCGCTGGTTTCAGCGCGAAGCTGCCGCTCGGCTCCGACTACCTCGGCCGCGACATGCTAACCCGCATCATCTACGGGATGCGGCTGACGGTGGTGCTCGCGCTCGCCGCCGCGCTGCTTGCGGCGCTCACGGGGACCATGCTCGGGCTGCTCGCGGCAGTCGCCGGCCGGCGCATCGACGAGACGATGAGCCGCCTGCTCGACGCGGTGACGTCGATTCCGTCGAAGATGTTCGCGCTGATGATCGTCGCCGCCTTTGGCTCGTCGCTGTCGTTGCTGATCGTCACGGCAGCGGTGAGCTACATGCCGGGCTCGTACCGGATCGCGCGTTCGCTCGCCGTCAACATCGGCACGCTCGAATACGTGCAGGTGGCGCGGGCGCGCGGCGAGAGCGCGCTGTACATCGCGTGCTTCGAGATGCTGCCCAACATGATTCACCCGATGCTCGCCGACACGGGACTGCGCTTCACGTTCGTCGTGCTGCTGCTCTCCAGCCTGAGCTTTCTGGGGCTCGGCGTGCAGCCGCCGTATGCGGACCTCGGGTCGCTGGTGCGCGAGAACATCGCCGGTCTCGGCGAAGGCGTGCCGGTCGTGATCCTGCCGGCTATTGCGATCGCCGTCCTGACGGTGGGCGTGAACCTGCTGATCGACGGGTTGCCGCATCGCGGCCGCCGCAAGGGCGCGGCCGACGCTGACGGAGGCCATTGATGAAGGCCCATCTTTTCAGACGTGCTCATGCGGCCATCATGGCCAGATCGGGCGCCGCGCCGTTGCCGTCGTCGAATCTCGTCGAGGTGCGCGGGCTGCGCGTGGTCGGCAGCCGTCCGGGCGAGCCGGATACGACGATTGTTCACGACATCGACTTCGAGATCGCGCGCGGCGAAGTGCTCGCGCTGATCGGCGAATCCGGCTCGGGCAAGACCACGATCGCGCTGTCGCTGATGGGCCATGCGCGCAGCGGCTGCCGGATCGTGGGCGGCGCGATCCGGGTCGGGGACACCGACGTGCTCGGGCTGGCGCCAAAAGCGCTCGCTGGCCTGCGCGGCCGCAAGGTCGCGTATATCGCGCAGAGCGCGGCGGCCGCATTCAACCCAGCCCGCACGATCATGGACCAGGTGGTCGAAAGCGCACTGATCCACGGCGTGCTCACCAAACGCGCGGCGCAGGAGAAAGCGGTCGAGCTCTTTCGCGCGCTCGCATTGCCGGAACCGGAGACGATCGGGCGGCGCTATCCGCACCAGGTATCGGGCGGACAGTTGCAGCGACTGATGGCGGCGATGGCGCTGATCACCGACCCGGAGCTCGTGATCCTCGACGAACCCACCACGGCGCTTGACGTGACCACACAGATCGACGTGCTGCAGGCGTTTCGCCGTGTGATCCGCCAGTGTGGGATGACGGCCGTCTATGTGTCGCACGATCTGGCGGTGGTCGCTCAGATGGCGGATCGCATCGTCGTGCTGAGCAATGGCGAGATTCGCGAAACGGGCCGCACGCAGCAGATTCTGCATGCACCGGCACATCCGTATACGCAAAGCCTGATTGCCGCGATTACGCCGGTTGCGCCGGCGCTGGCGGGTGCCCCTGAGGACGTCGACGCAACTGGGGCGGCAACCGGGGCAACCGGGGCGTCCGCCAACCAGGCGCAGGCGGCCGCCGCGCCGCTGCTTGAACTGCGCCGTCTGACGGCCGGTTACGGCGGAACCAATGCGAAAGGCTGGCCGAACAAGGTGATCCTGAACGACGTGGATCTCGTGATCGGCCGGGGACAGACGGTCGGGGTAATCGGCGAATCCGGCTCGGGCAAGACCACGCTCGCGAAGGTGATCGCCGGACTGGTGCCGATGGCGCGCGGCACGCTGATGCTCGACGGCGAGCCGCTTGCGGCCGACCTGCGCCGCCGCAGCCGCGAACAGTTCCGTCGCATCCAGATCGTGTTCCAGAACGCGGACACCGCGCTCAACCCGACCCATACCGTGGAGCGCACGCTCGCGCGGCCGCTGAAGTTTTATCACGGCATAAAGGGCGAGGCCGCGAAGCGCCGCGTCGCCGAACTGCTCGGCCTGGTGCGGCTGCCCGCGGAGCTCGCGCAGCGGCGCACCGGCGAGCTGTCGGGCGGACAGAAGCAGCGCGTCAATCTGGCGCGGGCGCTCGCTGCCGAACCGCAACTGATCCTGTGCGACGAAGTCACGTCCGCGCTCGATACGGTGGTCGGCGCGGCGATTCTCGAACTGCTGCGCGATCTGCAGAAAGAGCTCGGCATGTCATACCTGTTCATCACGCACGACATCGCCAAGGTCCGCGCGATCAGTGACGACATCGTCGTGCTGTATGCGGGACACCGCGTCGAGACTGGCAATCGCGACGCGCTGTCGGCGCCGCCGTATCACCCGTATTCGCATCTGCTGGTGTCGTCCGCGCCCGAGTTGCGCGAGGGCTGGCTCGAGGAAGCGGATGAGCGCTGCCATCGCGCGCTGCCGCCGATCGGCGAAGCGACGCATGAGTCAGAGCTTTGCACGTTTCTCGCGCGCTGCCCGATGCGGATCGACGGCGTTTGCAATCGCACTGCGCCGACCGAGCGCACGCTCGCGAGTGGCGCGCAGGTGCTGTGCCATCGCAGCGAGGCAGAGCTGGAGCAATACCAGAGCGTGCCGGGCGATGACGCGGCGGCAATGGCCGTGCTTGCGCAGTCTGCGAGCTTGCGGGGTTGAGGCGACGCGCGTGTGCGACGCGCGATGCCTGTGGGAGTGCGCGTCGCACACGCGCTTGCGCTGGCAGCACGGGCGCGTGACACGCGCCTCTTGTAGCCGAGCCGCGTGACATGCACCGTGTGGCGCACGCGTAACTCGAACGCGCGACCTGCGCCGCCCCTGCGAATCGAAGCTTCTGGCGTGCTCCCACCGCGATGCGCGGCGGGGCACGGTTTGTCTCGTCGGGCACGCGCTTGCCGGACATTTTGCGAGGATACGGGTCAATGGGCTTGAGAATCGGAGTCGACATCGGCGGATCGTTTGCCGATTTCGCGGTGCTGGACGATGCGACGGGCGAGCTGAAAACGCTCAAGGTCTTCTCGCGGCCGGATAGCCCCGGCAGCGAAGTGCTGCGCGGCATGGAAGCGCTGCGCGTGCGCGACGGCATCGATCCCACCGACGTGACGTACTTCACGCACGGCACGACGGTCGGCGTGAACGCTGTCGTGCAGCGCAAGGGTCTGCGGCTCGGCCTCATCACCACGCGACATTTCGAGGACGTGCTGGATCTCGCGCGCCTGAAGGGCCCGGACATGTATAGCCTGATGTCGAAGCGGCCCGCGCCATTGGTGCCGCGCGAACGCGTGTTCGGCGTGGTCGAGCGGCTCGCGGCGGACGGCAGCGTCGAGACGCCGGTCGACGAAGCGAGCGTGCTTGACGCGCTCGCGCGGCTCCAGCAGTCCGGTTGTGAAGGCGTGGTGGTGGCGCTCCTGCATGCGTACCGCAACCCCGCGCACGAGCATGCAGTGAAGGCGCTGATCGAGCGCGCGATGCCGGGCTTCTTCGTGTCCTGTTCGAGTGATGTGTGGCCGATCATCCGCGAATACGAGCGGACGTCGACGGCGGTGATTGGCGGCTATGTGCAGCCGAAGGTGTCGCACTATCTGGGTTCTCTGCAACGCGCGCTGGTCGAGACCGGCATTACCGCCGACATGAAAGTCACCAAGTCCAATGGCGGCGTGATGAGCGCCGAGGCAGGCAAGACCAACTGCGTGCACATGATCCTGTCGGGCACCGCGTCGGGCGTGATCGGTGCGGCTTATGTCGCGCGGCAAAGCGGAATCGATCACTGCATGAGCCTCGACATCGGCGGCACGACCGCGGACGTCGCGCTGATCGTCGACGGCGAGCCGCAGTACGCGAGCGGTGAATATATCGGGGATTTCCAGATTCATATCCCGTCTGTGTCGGTGTCGTCGATCGGCGACGGCGGCGGCTCGATCGCGTGGGTCGACGACTTCGGCGTGCTCAAGGTCGGCCCCGAAAGCGCGGGCTCGAATCCCGGGCCCGTATGCTACGCGCGCGGCGGCACCCGCGCGACGATCACCGACGCATTCGTCGTGCTCGGCGTGATCGGCAATGCGAGCCTCGGTTACAACTCGGTGAGCGTCGATCACGATGCCGCGCATCGCGCGATCGGCGTGCTCGCGCGCAAGCTCGGTATCGGCGTGTATGCGGCGGCCGAGGCAGTCGTCGATGTCGCGGTGTCCGGCATGTACACCGGCGTAAGCCGGATCGTGTCACGCTTCGGCATCGATCCGCGCGCGTTCGCGCTGCTGCCGTTCGGCGGCGCCGGGCCGATGCTCGCGTGCTATTTCGCGCGGGCGCTCGGCATGAAGCGCATCGTCGTGCCGACCGCGCCGGGCGTGCTGAGCGCGCTCGGCGGACTGATCGCCGACACCCGCAACGACTTCGTCAAGACCACCTACTACGACCTCGATGGCGGCACGCTCGCGCGTCTCGCCGACGACCTGCACGCGCTCGACACGGCGGCGCGCGCGTGGCTGCGCGAACAGATCGGCGACGACGCGGGCGCGAAACTGCATGTGTCGGCCGATATGCGCTACAAGGGGCAGTCCTTCGAGATCGACACACCGCTCGACGCAGCGTGGCTTGCGTGCGGCGACCTCGGCGCGCTGGCCGAGGCGTTCCATCGCGAGCACGAGCGGCTGTACGGGCACCGCGACATGCGCGCGACCGTGCAGGTGATCGCGCTGCGTCTGGTCATCAGCGCGGCGACGCCGAAGCCGGTGCCGGTGCCCGTCGCCGCAGGCGAGGGCGCGCCGGTCTCGGTGGGCACGATCCGCGTCTACATGGACGGCGCGTTTCACGACGCCGCGCTCTACCGGCGCGCGGACCTCAAGGCGGGCGAGCAGTTCGACGGACCCGCGGTGGTCGCGCAGGACGATTGCACGACCAGCGTGCTGCCCGGTTTTCGCGGCCGGGTCGACTGCTTCGGCAACCTCGTTTTCACGCTCGTTCATTGATCGCCCAGGGAGCTGCGCTCATGCAATTCGACAAGGCAGTGCTTCAGATTTTCGCGAACTACTGCGTGGCGGCCGCCGAGAGCATGGCCTTCACGCTCGTGCGCACCGCGCATTCGACCTTCGTAAAGGAGACGGAAGACTTCTCGTGCGCGATCACGACGCCTGAGGGACTCACGTTCGCGTCGCCGAAAACGCTCGGCGCGACGTGGTATGTCGGTCTTGATTACAGCGCCGTGATCGGCATGATCGACTGCTACGAGCCGGGCGACATCGGCATGACCAACGACGCGTATAGCGGCTTCGTCGCGACGCATACGCCGGATATCGTGCTGTGGAAGCCGGTGTTCTACGAAGGCGAGATCATCTGTTTCGTCGGCGGCCATATTCACAACACCGACATGGGCGGCGCTGTGCCCGCCTCGCTGTCGCGCACGCTGACGGAAATCCAGCAGGAGGGCATCCGGTTTCCGCCGTGCAAGATCGTGCGCAAGGGCGTGGTCGATGAGTCGCTGATCCGGCTGATGGCGACCAATGTGCGCGTGCCCGGCCAGAACACCGGCGACCTGCATGCGCAACTGGCGTCGCTGCATACCGGCGAGCGCCGCGTGCTCGAGATTGTCGAGCGCTTCGGCATCGACGGCTTCAAGACGGGGATGAGCGCGTTGCTCGACTACTCGGAGGAGCAGGCGCGCACCGTCTTGCGCGCGATCCCGGACGGCGACTATTTCTTCGCCGAATTTGCCGATGAAGATTCGGTCAAAGGCAAGCCGATGCGTGTCGCGCTGACCGCGCGCATCCGCGACGGCCTCGTGGAAATGGACTACACGGGCAGCGACCCGCAATTGCAGTCCTCGCTGAACATGCCGACGGGCGGACGCGAACGGCATGCGCTCGCGCTCGTCGGACTTGTCTACGTGCTGTACACGCTCAATCCGGAGATCCTGCTGAATTCTGGGATGCTGCGCGTGGCGCGCTGCATCCTGCCCGAAGGGACGGTGGTCAACGCGCAGGCGCCGGCCGCGGTCGGCATGCGCAGTCTGACTTGCAAGCTGACCCACCTGCTGACTTTCGGCGCGTTCTCGCAGGCGGTGCCGGAGCGGCTTGGCGCGTGCCCGGCCGGCGGGCTATCGATCCTTAGCGTCAAGACAACGGGCGCGCAAGGCGCGACCGTGATGGCGTCAATTGGACCCATTGGCGGCGGCGCGGGCGGCGGTCCCAACGATGACGGCGAAGACGGTTCCGGCGCGAACAACGCGTTTCTGCGAAACACGCCGGTCGAAATCAACGAGGCGGAAGTGCCCATCCGCATTCTGCGTTATGGCGTGGCGCCGGGCTCGGGCGGCGCGGGGCAGTATCGCGGCGGACAGGGGCTCGTGATGGAGTTCAAGGTGTTTTCACCGAACACGCTCGTCACCGCGCGCAACCGGGACCGCACGCGGTTCGCGTCCTGGGGCGTACGCGGCGGCCACGCGGGCGCGAATGCGCGCTTCACGCGCAATCCCGGCACCCCGCACGCTGAAGAGCTCGAAAACAACGATTTGGTCGTCTGCATGCCGGGCGACGTGATTCGGCTGATTGGCGCTGGGGCGGGCGGCTATGGGCGTCCGGTGGATCGCGATCCGTTGCGGGTGCGTGACGACGTGCTGCGCGGCTATGTCTCGGCGAACGACGCGCGCGAGACCTATGGTGTCGCGCTGACCGGCGATCAGGTGGATGAAGCCGCGACCGCCACATTGCGCCGTGCGCTGCGCGACCGGCTGAACGGGGTGGACGTGCCCGCGTTCACGTACGGCCCGTACCGTGACGCGTTCGAGGCGAAGTGGACCCGCGAACGTTACGCCGCGTTGACTGGCATCCTTGCCCGCCAGCCGGTGCAATGGCGCCACTTCATCAAGCACCGGTTGTTTGAAGCACTCGATGCGCATGTTGCGGAGCTTGCTGCGCAAGGCGAGGTCGATCACGGTGATGCGGCGCTCGTGGATCAGCTGTTTTGCCAGCTATGCGTCGCCTGCAAGGAGTTCGAGATGGCGGATCACGGCGGGGTCGCGGTGACAGCAAGCGATCGTGGTCGATGAGATGTCGCCGCCGAAGCGACGCAGCGCACCGGCCTGGGGGATAGAACGCCAGCTGGGCCGACTATGAAGCCGAGAACGGGCGCTTCGTTGGTTTTCTGACAAAGCCCGTTGGTCCGGGCGACCCGTACGGATGCTATCCGCTGTACACGCGCGACAGTGCATGCTTCTGGGTGCGACCGGCATGAAAACCGCAACGCGTTCGACGTTCGCTACACTGGATCGGCTTCAGTTACCTTGCGATTTTCTATGACGCAAATTATTCCTTTAATGTGCGGCTTCTATCACGCTCCAGATTCGCTCATTGGAATCACCCATGAATCGTCTCGCGATAACAGCCCGGCACTTGGTGCAACGATAGTGCTCGAGAGCGAGCGTACCGTTGCACTCTGCGATACCGATCAATGTGAGGCTGTCTTGCCGTTGAACATCGACGGGGCGGCCGTCAATGTTTGCGCATATTTCGCAAACTTCCACAGTGCCTCCTGATTTCGTCGTTGACGTTATCCGGTATCCGAACTGCCGCTTATGCGAGGTTCGCAAAAAGGGGACTGCCCGGGGTAACTACATGCGGCAAACACCCGGATCCTTCCAGTCCTCAACGCGTCGGCCTGGACAGCGAACGTGCTTCTCGAGCGGCATATTGCTCGCTTGCCATCGGTCCGAGCATGCAAGTCCGAGCGGAACATGCAGAGGAGCATAGGCGCAAAATTGCTGCATCGCAATATTGAATTGCGGTGCCAGACCAGCGATGAGCGTCTCTTCGAGAGGAATTGAAGGGCGACGCCTCACGTGCGAAGGGAGCAACGAATCCATGCTCAACGCTGAGGCGCTTCACGGTTTCTGGCCGCAGCAACGGTGGGCACGAGAACCGCGAAAACGACGATTGCCAAAGCGACGATAAAGAGTCCGGCAAACGTCAGATGAACCGACTGATGAAGAGCCAGACGAATGGCGGCAACGCTGTCCGTACTGCCGGGTGCTGACTCGATCACCTTGCGCAGTTGATCGGAAGTGACGGCGCCAAGCGTCTTCGAATGAGCCAGTCCGTAGTTGAGCAAGGCGCCGAAGACGGTCGCGCCGAGTGTGCTTCCAAGGTTGCGCGAGAACAGGTTTGAGGCGGTAGCGCTGCCACGTTGCGACTTGTCGACCTGCTCCTGGATGAGGACGAGAGAAGTGACGCTAAGCGCGCCCATTCCAAAGCCCATGACCAGCGATCCGATAGCGGCCACAAGCGGTGTGCTATGAGGGGTCAACGACACGAAGAGCATCGCGCCAACCGGGATCACTGTGCTTCCACCGATCAGCAGCTTGCGCAAATCGAACCGGTGAAAGGAGCGGGCGGAAAGCGTGGCGCCCAGCGGCCAGCCCACCATGACCATGGTCAGCGCAAAGCCCGCGACCACCGGCGTGCGATGCAGCACGCCCTGAACATACATCGGCAGAAAGGTTGTCAGCCCCATCAAGGCCATGCCGGAGAAAAGCGTCGCGAGGTTGGTCATCGCAATGGGCCGATGCCCCCACAGGCTAAACGAGATCATCGGGTCCGGGCTTCGCCGCTCCTGCCAGACAAACAGCGCCGCGCTTGCGATGAACACGCTGCCGCTGAGCATTGCGTGCGTATAGTCCCCTGTACTCAGGCTCGTCAAACCGATCATGAGCGCAGCGATGGCCGCGGTAAAGAGAACCGCACCGCCGATATCGATCGATGGCCGAGCGCCTCTTTCCTTTTCATGCAGGAACAGGACAAATCCTGCGGCTGAAATCAATCCAATGGGGATGTTGATCCAGAAGATCCACGCCCACGATAAGTCACGGACAATCAATCCGCCGATCATTGGTCCGAGGACGGCCGCCGTCGCCCACACGCTGGCCAGATAGCCCTGAACCTTTCCACGCTCTTTCGCCGGATAGAGGTCGCCCACGATGGTCAGCGTGACCGGTTGTATTGAGCCGGCGCCGATGCCCTGAATGAGTCTGAACACGATCATCGCAGGCATCGACCAGGCGAAGCCTGCCAGCAACGATCCGACCAGGAAAATGGCAATACCGGTCAGCATGATTCGCTTGCGACCAAAGATATCCGCGAGCTTGCCAAAGACCACCGTCATGGCGGTCTGCGTCAGCAAGAACGACGAGAAAACCCAGCTATATAAATGCAGTCCGCCGAGTTTCGTCACGATCTGCGGCATGGCAGTCGAGACGATTGTCGCTTCGATGGCGACCATCGCCAGCGAGGCCATCACGGCTGCGATGACAAGTGGCCTGGATGTCTCCGATCTGGAAGACAGGTTGACTAACAATGTGTTCATGAGATTCCTGCTGAAATGGCGACGGTTCAGGACATGCTCCGCGCGTCACCGATGTCGATAGACTTGGCAAACCGCCTGTCCCAGATAAGCGGGAATCTCCGGATGGCCCGGACTCAACTGTAGGGCCGAGCTACCCGTTTTCCCCTGCCCGAAAGATTCAAAAATCTGCTCAGGCGACTCAACCGGATATCTGCCGACATTGCCCGACATGGGGGCAGCGTTCCAGGCGGAGTGAATGATCCTTTGATTAGCCGGCGCGCGAATGGTGAAACCGGCGCGTGAGCGCTGCCGCTTGCCGGGCCGAGCGACGGCGCCAGCGCCACCGCATGGCTTATTGGCCGAAGTTCGGCAGAGGCGTGCGTTGCAGCGCAGAAAGCCGCAGCTGGCAGCCAAGGGGAGTGGGCAGTGGTTCGGAGGCGGCCGGTAGTCGCACCGAAGCGGGCTTTCCGGTCGGAGAATGTGGCCGTTGCGGTGGCGGAAAAGCGTTATCAAGCGAGCTATCGGTGTCGCAAATTACAATGCTCTGAAAGCCGTCGGGTCTAATGTATGAAGAAAGCGCGGGGACACAGTTTGCGGAAGCGGATCATCGCGAGAAGCAAATTATTCTCGCGATCTATATGTTCGCCCTATTTCCGCACTTCATATGCTCACGATAGACGATGTACGAATGATTCCCTTGTTTGCTGGTCTGCCAGACAGCGAACTTGATCGTTTGGCAAGGTCCGCTGGCGATGTACATTTGCAAGCCGGAGATTTTGCCGTACATGAGGGCGGAGAGCCTGCGCTTTACGCAGTGCTGGAAGGGAAATTAGAAGCCTTCAAGGTCTTTGATGGTGTTGAGCGCACGCTTGGTTGGAGAACGCCTGGAAGTGTGTTCGGCGAACTGCCGCTTGTGTTGAGCTCGCCATTCGTTATCTCTTACCGAGCTGCTTTGCCGTCTCGGGTTATGCGTGTCGACACACAACACTATTATGCAGTTGCGGCCTCATGCCGAGAAATCGCCGTAAAAGTGGGTCTCCTCGCCCGAGAGCGCGTCGGAGGGTTGCAGGAAATCGCTGACGAGCCGCCCGCGCCTCGGGCGACGATGATCGGCGATCGCCTTGATCCTGCCTGCAGGGCGTTGCAACAGTTCTTGCAACGCAATCAGATAAGCTTTGAGGTGAAGGCGCCCGATGATTTCGAGAAGCAGTCTTCGGAGTCCGGGGAACGTTTTCAAGAAGCTGATTTTCCCCTTTTGAAATTGCATGACGGGGCTGTTCTCCGGCGCCCGTCAACTCGACAGCTCGCTACAGCGCTTGGCTTGCGCACCCAGCCGAGCCTTCGGGACTATGACACCGTAATTATCGGAGGAGGTCCAGCTGGGCTTGCGGCAGCCGTCTATGGTGCATCTGAAGGTCTGCGTACTCTGGTCCTCGAGCGCGAGGCACTAGGTGGGCAGGCGGGCACCTCATCGCGCATCGAAAATTATCTGGGTTTTCCGAATGGCGTATCAGGGGAAGAGCTTGCAAGCCGCGCGTTGCAGCAGGCGAAGAGACTCGGTGCGGAGATCGTGGTTGCGCGATCGGTCAGGAAAGTCGAGATTGGCGCCCACTGTCTACACCTCGATGGGGACGACATCATTCAGGCGCGAACAATCATCCTCGCGACAGGCGTCAGCTGGCGGAGGCTCGATATCGAGGGGTGTGAGCGATTTGCTGGTAAGGGTATCCATTATGGTGCCTCGCGCGGCGATTCCGGTGGTACGCACGGTCTCGACATTTTCCTCATCGGCGGTGGCAATTCAGCCGGTCAGGCCGCCTTGAATTTCGCCAATCATGCTCGGCACGTAACGCTTGTCGTGCGTGGGGATTCGCTCGAGAAAAACATGTCCCGTTATCTAATCGAGCAGATCAAGGCAAAATCCAACGTCTCCGTCCAACTCGATTCGGAAGTGACCGCGGTACGGGGGGACTCGCGTCTGTCCGCGATCTGTCTGCGGGACCGGTCACATGGAGAGGTGAGCTGGAAAGCCTGCGGAGGGCTCTTCGTTTTTATCGGTGCAGACGCGGAGACGGGATGGCTACCGTTGGAGATCGCGCGCGATCAACGCGGGTTCGTGCTCACGGGCGACGATGTCGTTAAGGCCGGGCGCTGGTCCGAAACTCGCGACCCTTACCTGC
Source organism: Paraburkholderia bengalensis (assembly GCF_037126505.1). Lineage (NCBI taxonomy): Bacteria > Pseudomonadati > Pseudomonadota > Betaproteobacteria > Burkholderiales > Burkholderiaceae > Paraburkholderia > Paraburkholderia bengalensis. The sequence continues at coordinate 33,856 of NZ_JACFYJ010000042.1, read as the reverse complement.
TCGAAACGAGTATCCCGGGCGTATTCGCATGCGGTGATGTACGACTGAGTCCCGTCAAACGTGTCGCCTCCGCCGTTGGAGAAGGCAGTATGGCAATCGCATTCGTTCACAAATACCTGGAAAGTCGTCGAGGATGAATAGTTAGAGGCGTGCAAATAGGTTTATCGTCAGGTTAACGCCCCACGTGCCAGCTTTAAACACGTTGACGTGAAGCCATGGCGTGACGTCCCGCCATGAGAATGCTTGCGGATCTCGCGGCGAGTTTCTACCGGGTTCCAATCACCATTGAATCGGGGCCGGTAAGCGGCTCGACGCGTATCTGTTTGAAGCCGACTTCCTGCATCCATTCGCGACACTGCGCACCCGTATAGTCGAAACCGCCCGGTGTCTCGATGAGCATGTTCAGGCTCATCAGCAGGCCAAACGCATTGCGCCTGCGGTCATCGTCGATTACCGAGTCGTAGACGATCAGGCAACCGCCGGGCGGTAGCGACGCGTAGCATTTCGCGAGGAGCTCGAGCTTCTGCCCGAGATCCCAGTCGTGGAGGATGTGTCCCATCACCAGCACATCGGCGGATGGACATTCCTCCTTGAAGAAGTCGCCGGGATAGAAATGCAGCCGGTCCTGCAGGTTGTGCGACGCTACGTACTCTTCAAACACAGGGCCCACTACGGGCAGATCGAAGCCGCCGCCGCGCAAGTGCGGATGCGCAAGCGCGACCTGCACAGGTAACGCGCCCTGGGCGGCACCGATGTCGATGAAAGTGCTGTAGTTGCGCCAGGGGAATCGTTGCGCAATCGCCTTGGCCGTGCCCAGGCTGACCCCGCTCATCGCCCTGAGGAAACCCCGGAGCTTGTGTTCGTCGCGATACATCGCGTCGAAGGGATTGCCACCCCCTTTCGCCTCGTTCTGTGGAAGCCCCGTGCGAAGCGCTTCCGTCAGATGGCCCCAGAACGGATACAGGCGCGCGTTGGCCATTTCCAGTAATCCACCCACATAGCCAGGCTTGGCCACGTCCAGAAAAAGCTCGGCGTCTGGCGTATTGCGGTATTTCCCGTCTTCGCGTTCCAGCAGATTCAATGCGACCAGCGCGTCAAGAAAGTCGAGGGCCGATCTCGGATGCAATCCGAGTGCCTCGGTAAGCGCCGCAGCGTCGCGAGGTCCCGTCGCGAGGCACGAGAAGACACCGAGTTCGACTGCGGACAAAAGGGTCTTGGACGCCCAGAACCCCATGCCCAGTTGTAGTAGCCGTTCAGGCGAGGGTTCTCGCGTGCGCGGGTGGTCAGCGCCTGGCTCCTGTCGATCCATGCTCGATGTGCTTTCCATCATTGCTCCCGGAGGACGTGTGATCCAGCATCAGACAGGATGGTAGGCGAAAGGAAATTTTTCGAGCGTTCGCTACCGTACAGACAGATTCCAGCTCGGTGTGCAACCGGTGGCCGCCAGAGCGCATCTGGCGACAGTCGCTTTGCCGCGCTGCTATTGCGTCATGACCCATTGAATCAGCTGGTGGGCGTCCTCTGCCGAGATGGACCCGCCGCGTTCCGGGGGCAGCGGCATGGCCGTGTCGCCCCAATGCGCACGCCCACCTTTTCTAAGCTTGATTTCGAGCATCTGTGCTGCGTTCGGTACGTTGCGGTACCGGTCTGCAATCTGATGAAACGAAGGCGCAAGAAAGGGAGCATCGGATGTATGGCAGAACATGCAGTGGTGCTGATCGACCAGGCCATCCGGTTCCTTCGATTGAGCGCGAACTGGACTCACACTGGCGAGCAATACGCTCGACGCGCAGGCGAAGATAACGAAAGGGCGTGCATGAATCACGGCAACGACTCCTTGTGTCCACCCAGGATTTGTTCTCTTTTCATCACCGAAGGCAAATGCCCAGGCATCAATCCACGACGTCCGACAACTCTCGCCGCGGCGAATGCTCCGCATGTGGACCGCGCCCGACGCGCAGCAGCAACTGAGGCACGGCGTCGACGTTCAACAGGGCCCTGAGCTGATCGCGCAGCGTCGTGACTTCGATCGGCTGATTCAGATACGACGCTGTCAACCCGTTGGACGTCGCGACCAGCAACATACGTTGGAGGGCCTGGCCCGCGGCCAGCCAGGCTTCGCGGTCGTCGCGGATAGTCGCAATGCCTACGAGAAGCGGCGAGCCCTCGACAAGCCGCTGATGAGTGGCGGGCGTCCCGGCACCGACGTCGAATACACGCACGACTGACGCCATAAGCGGCAGTGCGAAATCGAGCAGGCTACCCACGGCAGCGCCATACGCAGGCATGCCGTCGGAGTGCCGGCGCGGATGAATCCAGCTTGCGAGTTCACGTCGAAAGCGCGGATCGGCAAACTGCATGTGGTCGGCTTCCGCGATCAACTGTGCGATGGACCGACGGGAAGACTCCTGGTCTACGCAGACAGCGATGGCACCTTCCGCATCGCACGCACCGATCATCTGGCTTTTCAAGGATTCGGCTATGGGTTCACTGGCGAAGGGCGATCGCGTTGTCACGCGTCGGGTTATGGCGTTGAACAGGTTCGCCAGCGACGGGTCGCGGGCACCCGTCGTGGTGACCTTGATACGCGCGACGACATCGGGATCGAAGTCCGACGGGAAAATCCGGATCGACCAGGCGAGTCCGAAATGGCTCAACGCCACGCGCAAATTGAATAACGCCGCACCGCAACTGATCAGCATCTCGCGATCGAACGGATCGACGACGGGTAACGCACGCGTGCGGTCGGCGCAGAGGTGGACAGTGTCCCCATCGACGATGAATCGCCACGGTTGCGCATTGTGATTCGACGGTGCGAGCACGGCGTATTGGAGCGCGAAACGGATCTGCTTTTCCATCGGCGCGAGGGCGTCGAAGAGATGCTCGTCGGGCTGCCATGCAGAAGGGGACGCGTGCGTGCTCATGGGAATGTTCCTTTCGATCCTTGAGGGACTTGTCTTCATCGTGGCACGCAACGTCGGGGAGCATTTGAGGCAGGTCAATCTTCTGGCGGTGCCGTTGCGACCATGAAGCCGCGCTTCTTGAAGCGCTTCGAGAGGTTGAGGAAAAACGCCGCCAGAGGCTGTTCGGCGGTCATGGTGCCGGGCAACATCGCTGTCCCGGCTCGCGGACGATTTCGCTGTTCAGCCCGTGGAGTGGTCCAGATGCGCGCCTGAGGTTTGGGCAGCCGTTGACGTGCGTCAAGTTCGGCGGACCGAGCGGGACCACACTGTCAATTATTTGACGGAGGTGGGCCATGTACGAACGAATCGTCGTCGCGCTCGACGACAGCGCTTGCGCGCAGCGCGCGCTAGGAGAGGCCGTGCGGCTGGCGAGCCTGTCGCATGGGGTCGTGGAGGTGCTGTCCGTCGTCGATAGGGGCAAGTGGCCGGAAGGCGACACGGGATACGAACTGGAGCCTGAAACGCGTATCGCCTCGAGTATTGCCAGCCGGGTCTTCGAAGGCGCGCAGCAGGTGTTGCGCGAAGCCGGCGTGCGCGGAACGGTGCGGGCCATCGATGCGTACGGTGAAAACGTGTCCGCAGTGCTGGCGCGGGCCGCTGAGGAATGCGACGCCGACATCATCGTGATTGGCACGCACGGAAGGCGTGGCACGCGGCGGCTTTTGCTCGGCAGTGTCGCGGAGTCGCTCGTGCGTGCTACGCAAAAGCCGGTGCTGGTCGTGCGGCACGATTCGACGCCTCTCGCGTAATGTCAGGCGGCCCGCGCTTTTGACGCGGCGCATGGGCTGCCTGATCGCATTGCCGCAGCTCGGACATGCACTGGCCGGCGCGACGGATGACCTTCGTACCGCCTGTTGTCACCGCCGCGCCAGGTGCACTGTCAGTGCTTTCAGTGGGACATCAGCACCGGTATGGTCATCGATTCGAGCATCGTCTGCGTGACGCCGCCGAATACCCGCTCACGCGCGCGGGAATGGCCGTAAGCGCCCATCACGATCAGGTCGAAGTGCAGATCCGACGCGCGAGCGAGCAGCGACGCGCCCGTTCGTGCGCCCAGACGAGGCGGCGTCAGCGAAAACGATGCATTAATGCCGTGGCTGTCGAGCCACGCTGCCACATCGATGCCGACGGGCGCCTCCGAATGAGGGTCGGCTCGCCGTACGATGTCGACGGACACGTAACGCGCCGCCTTCAGTAACGGAAGCGCGTCTGCTACGGCGCGCGCCGCTTCGCGGCTGCCGTCCCATGCGACCAGCACATTGTCGCCCGGTGCGTTCACGGTGCCGGCATGCGGAATCACCAGCGCCGGACGGCCCGCGTCGAGCACCAGACTGCCGACGAACCTTGGCGCAACGTATGACGCTGCATCCCGCAGATCGTCCTGACCGAGTATCAGCAGATCCGCATGGCGAGCGTGCAGCGTGGCCACCTCCAGCGCAGGGCCACGTGGCGCTCGCCATTCGACGCTGCCGTGGCCGCAACGCTGCGCAGCGGCGAGGAACGCGTCGTGCGCGCGTTGCTGGCGCTCGGCCAGCTGCGCTTCGAACTCGGCGAACGAAGCGCGATCGTCCCGCGCGAACGACCGCCTGAGCGTGTCGGTGGACACGGCGTACAGCCCGATCAGGTGAGCCTCCCAGCGCCGCGCAAGATCGAGCGCCAAGGCAATCCGGATCGGGGCATGGCGACTATCGTCGATATGGACGAGCAGCGTTTTGTAGCTCATGTCAGTGCCTTTTCATTGGACGTTGCAGCAGCGGAACCGGCGGGAAGACCGGCCGCACGCGCCGGAATCATCAGCACGGGGCAGGCCGCGCTTCGTAACACCCGCTCCGCGACGCTTCCGAGCACGAGACGCCGGAAGCCACGGCGGCCATGCGTGCCCATGACGATCAGATCGGCATGCCATTGCGCGGCCATCGTGTTGATGCGATGCGCGACGTCCTCGCCGGGCGGCGTGACCTCGACGACTTGCGGCGTGCCCGTCACGCCGCGCTTGTCAAGGCGCGCCTTGGCATCCGACGAGATGCGCCTGCCTTCTTCCTCGAACGCGTCCCGGATGATGGATGGATCGAAGCCGGGCGCGTCGTAGGCGATCACGGGCACGTCGATCACATACAAGGGCAGCAACTGGGCCCCATGTTCGGCGGCGAGCTTCACGGCGGTATCGAGCGCGCGCGAAGCCGTGTCGCTACCGTCGAGCGCAACGAGTATGCGGCTATACATGGCATCTCTCCGAGGGTTAGTGCGAGAACAGAACGGGCACTGTCATCGACCGGAGCAGCGTGCGCGTGGCACCGCCCATCACCAGGTCCCGCAGACGCGTGTGCGCGTAAGCGCCCATGACGATCATGTCGCAGCCAAGGTCGGACACCTGAGACAACAGGACGTCGCCGACGGGCGTGCCACCTTCAGCAGCGATGTCACGGACCTCGACTTTCACGCCATGACGTGCCAGCGTCAGCGCGATATCGGCCCCGGGAATGCGTGGGCAACCCGGTGCGTCCCGCTCCGCGTTGACGGTCACCAGCGTCACTTTGCTTGCGTTCGACAGAAAAGGAAGCGCATCGTGAATCGCGCGCGTCGCTTCGCGGCTTGCGTCCCACGCGATCAGAATGTGCTTGCCGCATTCCGTGAATGAGCCGCTCGACGGCACCACCAGCACGGGGCGCCCCGCCGCCATCACCAGATTTTCGATGAACTGCTCGGCTACGAACGACTCGGGATCGACCACATCGGCTTGGCCTGCGACGATCAGATCCGCAAGGCGTGCGTACGGCGGCATGACATCGTTCGCGTAGCCTGTTGCCGCGATCCACCGTCCCTCCATCTTGTTACGCGTGAGCGCCGCGTGAAAGTGATGCTGGAGCGTCATGCAGCGGTCTTCCCGCAGCCGCTCGTGCTCGATGTAGTAATTGGCGGTGCCTCCCATGATGAAGAGGGCATGCGGGTCCGGCACATAGGTGCACAGGACGCCCGTGAGTTTTGCGTGGAAGCGGCGCGCAAACTGCAACGCCAGATCGAGACGGGACTGCGCATGCGTGCCCGTGTCCAGGTGAACGAGAATGCTTGGGTAACTCATCGCCAAGGCTCCAGGGGTCGATGCGGATAAGCGGGCGCACCCGCGCTGCAATCGAGTCTATGAGGCGGTCCGCCGCGGCGGTTGATGCAGATCAACGCCTGGGATGCGGGATGGCGGCTTGATGCAGGTCAATCCATGCCGGTGATGCGCAGCTAGATTAGACAGAGATGTCTTTGCCGTTCATCGACTGTGGAGCATTGATCATGAAGCGAGAATCCGATGCCGTCGCGCCGCCTGGGGTTTGCCGCGCGGCCCTGGCAGCGCCTTTACACGTGACCGAGGCATGTCAGCACGCGATCGTGCATGGCGCTGCGCCGTCGAACGAGGCGCGCGCAGTTCGATCGCCTGTTCATCAGGCAACTGGCATGGAGGTCTGACATGGAAACAGGACGTGTGGCTTTCGTCACGGGCGGCATGGGCGGGCTGGGCGCTGCGATCAGTCGGGCGCTGAACGATGCCGGCATCACAGTGGCGATGTCTTATTCGACGCGCAATGACCACGTCGCGACGTGGTTGATGAAAGAGCGTGATCTCGGCCGTCGCTTTCACGCGTACGAAGCGGATGTCACCGATTACGATTCGTGCGAGCGTTGTGCGAAACGCGTCCTCGACGAGTTCAAGAAGGTCGATATCCTCATCAACAACGCCGGCATCACACGCGACGCGACGTTTGCCCGTATGAGCAAGGCGGATTGGGATGCGGTGCTGCGCACCGATCTCGATGGACTGTTCAACATGTCCAGGCAGTTTCTGCCCGGCATGGTCGAGCGCGGCTATGGGCGTGTTGTCAATGTGGGTTCGGTGAATGGTTCGCGTGGCGCATTCGGGCAGGTCAATTATTCGGCTGCGAAGTCGGGGGTGCATGGATTCACGAAGTCGTTGGCGCTGGAAGTCGCGAAGCACGGCATCACTGTGAATACGGTGTCGCCGGGCTATCTGGCGACGGCGATGGTTCAGGCCGTCCCGCACGACATCATGGAAACGAAGATTCTTCCGCAGATTCCCGTTGGGCGGCTCGGACGTCCTGAAGAGGTCGCGGCACTCGTGGCGTTTCTGTGCTCCGACGACGCGGCGTTCATGACGGGCGCCAATCTCGCCATCAACGGCGGCATGCACATGGAGTGAGTCTGGCGTCGCAGTTACCGGCAGATCGCCGCCGCGACGCAGGCAGACCGACGCGTCCGAACTTCGCTGCACGATGCCCGTGGCGTATTGCTGTCGCACGGGGACGACGCGTCGAATCGCGGCAATGCTGGCGTCGCAGCCCGGCGCCGATCGCGTGAAGGGCGGCAGCGTCCCGTCGTATCGGCCAACCAGGGACAGGCGTCACTGCGTGCGCTGCACCATGCCTGTCCCCTTCACCGCGCCTAGTCGAGCACCAGCACGACGCGCCCGTCGACCGTTCCTTCCCGCAATTGCCCGAACACCTTGTTGATGTTTTCGAGGCGGTCGCGATGGATATGCGCACGAACACTGCCTTGCGCAGCAAAATCCAGCGACTCCTGCAAATCGCGTCGCGTGCCGACGATCGACCCGCGCACGGTGATGCCATTGAGCACGGTCGAGAAGATCGGCAACGGAAAGTCGCCGGGCGGCAGCCCGTTCAACGCGACCGTTCCGCCACGCCGCACCATGCCGAGAGCCTGAGCAAACGCGCTGCGCGACACGGCGGTTACCAGCACGCCGTGGGCTCCGCCGATTTCCTGCTGGATCGTGGCCGCGGGGTCCGTCGTGTTCGCATTGATCGTGAGCTTCGCACCGAGCTTGCGAGCGAGCGCCAGCTTCTCGTCGGAAATGTCGACCGCGACGACGTGCAGGCCCATCGCGATCGCATACTGCACGGCTACGTGACCCAAACCGCCAATGCCTGAGATGGCCAGCCACTGGCCGGGACGCGTGTCGGTTACGCGAATGCCTTTATAAACGGTGACGCCGGCGCAGAGAATCGGTGCGATGTCGTCGAATGCGACGTTATCGGGCAGGTGTCCGACGTAGTTCGGATCAGCAAGTACATACTCGGCATATCCGCCGTTGACGGAATAGCCGGTGTTTTGCTGGTCGTGACAAAGCGTTTCCCAACCGCTCAGGCAATGCTCGCAGTAGCCGCAGGCCGTGTAGAGCCACGGCACGCCCACGCGGTCGCCTTCCTTCACGTTCCTCACGCCGCTGCCGACAGCCGCGACATAGCCCACGCCCTCATGGCCCGGAATGAAGGGCAAGGACGGCTTGACGGGCCAGTCTCCGTCGGCCGCATGGAGATCGGTGTGACACACGCCCGACGCCTTGATGTTGACCAGAATCTGGCCCGGCCCGACTTCGGGAACCGGGACTTCTTCGATACTCAGCGGCGCACCGAACTGATGAACGACGGCAGCCTTCATGTGACGCGTCATGTTTTGCTCCTCCAAAAATTACCGCAGTAGTGACAGCAGATGGCGCGCCGCACGCAAACACGTCGTGCGCTCGACCGCGCTAGACACGCAGCGAACCGCGCAATGTGCCGAAGTCCGTGCGTGGCCTGCGATGCACGGGCGAACCGTCGCGCACGGAGAAGGTCGGCTTCCCGGCATCGGCATGAATGGCTTGCGCGAGGCTGAATGGAAAGACGTGCAGCGAAGCGTTGTAGCGTTGCGCGGCACTGTCGTAGCGATCGCGCGCGGCCGCGATACGCCCGGCCGACATCGCGAGGCGCGCCTGAAGCTGACGAAAGCGCGGCGTCGCGCTCAGCCGGTGCTCGGATTCGCACGCGACCATCAGTTGCGACATCGCGTCGGTCAATTGACGTTGCGCGACATCGAAGCGCGCGAATAACGCGGGCGCGTCGACGAATTCCGGCGTCGCGTGGAGCGCAGCGACGCCCGAGCGCGCGCTCACGACCTCCGCAAGCGCCGATGAACCCGTTGACAGGGACGGGCGTGCCAGCGCTATCGCTTCGTCGGCCAGCGAGAGGCGGTCGTTGTAAAGATCGAGAACCTCGGCGAACGCCGCCCGTGCTTCCTCATTGCGCACATGCGGGCGATCGGTGCCACAGCCCGCCAGCACGCAGAAAGCGATCAGCAGAGGAATGAACCGAAGGGACTTCGACATCGTGCATTGCTCGCGTGAGACCAGTCCTGTCGAGCGTAGAACGGTTCGCGCCCCGGCCATTGATCCCTGTCAACCGGTTCGCGATTAGAACGGGCTTGCGTCGGCATTCGGGAGAATCGGATGCTGTTTGATCAGGATCAGTTTTCACACGCAGCGGGCCATTACCTTGAAGGGGTTCATGACTTCGCTTCGGAGCCGAAAACGTGTCGATCCAGCATCGTGAAAACGACGAGCAGGCGGGAGCGGCCGGGCGAGTGAGCGCGGTGTGCGGCGCCGTGGCGGCCATGCTCGAAGCACTGGTGCGGGCGTCGCGCATCGAGCGTCAGCGCGAGATCACTTGCCAGATCGTCGAACTCGCGACGACAGCGGCACAAACGCCAATGCAACCGGGCGCGCAGGGGGCACCATGGCGCGGTTGAATCTCGGGCTGTGCAGCGCTCTCGTCGGATCGGCATGGCTTGCAGCATGTGCAACGGCGTCGCATGAAGCCGCGTTTCGTGCAAAGGAAGTCGAACTCTTTCGGGCTCGCCAGGAAGCGAGCATTGTCTGCACATCGACAGCCGCCTGCGACGACGCATGGAAGCGCACAGAAACATACGTTGCGGGGCACTCCGCGACGCGCATCGTGCAGGCCGACGATGCCGTGATCCAGACCGCGTTCCCCCATGCGTTCGGCTTCGTCTATCTGGCCGCGTCGAAAGACGCCGACGGCAAGGGCGGCACTGCCATCCGGTTGAAGGCGATGTGCCGCGGAATGTACGACAGCGACGGCAAGGCCGGGCTGTTGTATTCAACGTGCGCAAAATCGATCATTTCGGTAGAGACGGGTTTCCGGCCGTGGCTGGAGAAGCGCAGCGACTGATCCGGTTCTGCGGAAGCCCGTGCCTTCGCGCACGCGTGACGGAAACAGGACGTGTCGGCATCGCCCACAATCGGCACGCGGCTATTCGCATTCTGACTGCGATGGCGGAGCGTGATCTGAGTCAAGCGTTGCGACGAGGCATGGCGTAGCCTGATAAGCAGCGGCATTGGTATCTTGCTGGCACGTCAGGCTGCACGCGGCAGCCGATGTCATCAAGCGTCGTCTCCCACTCTACTTGCGCGATGGCTAACGGGCTCGACTTCTTTACGATCAGCGGCGCCGATGCGCATGACGGTGCGCGCGCCATGCGCGCGTGGCGCGTCATTCGCTGGCTTCTGTGCGGATTGAGCCTGCTTGCCATCCCCGCGTTCTATGGCGAGCTCACGTCGGCTTCACAGGGCGTGCTGATCATCGCGCGCGGCCTGTACCTGTGCATGTTCGCGGGCTTCGCGCTCTGCCTGCTGTGGATGCTCCACACCAGCAGGAAGCCGAAGGCATGGCTTGCGCGCAACCGGCTTGACGTGACGCTCATGATCGGCGCTGCGATCAGCGCGGGGTGGGGCGCGCCGCCGTGGCAGACGCTCGAATGGGTGTTGCGGTTGCTATTCGTCGGCCTCGTGGCGATCCGCATCGTCCTGTCGCTGAAGGTCTTTTTCGCACCCAACCGGCTGATCGGGTTGTTGATCGCCGGTGCCGGCGTGCTGGCAATGGCTGGGGCAGGATTCCTCTTGCTGGAGCCGAGGGTCCACAACTACGCTGACGGTCTTTGGCTCGCGTTTGAAAGCAGCGCGACGGTCGGTTATGGAGACATCGCGCCCACCACGCCAGCATCGCGCGTGTTTGCCGTGTTCGTCGTGCTGCTGGGTTACGGCATGTTGTCGCTGGTTTTTGCGAGCATTGCGGCCGCGTTCATCGGCAAAGAGGAACGCGCGCTGCGCCACGAAATGCACCGCGACATCAAGCACCTGAACGCCGAAATTGTTCAGCTGCGCGCAGAACTGCGGGCATTGCGCGAAAGCCTTGCTCCATCGGGCGATGCGATCGCCGAAGCGGAAGCGCTTCATCCCGTGCCGCGAGATCAGCACGGACCATGAAGCGGCGCGACGGGCCTCGCGTATCGTCGCGCCGGATGACGCACTCACTCGGCGCACTCACTCGGCGCACTCACTCGCCGCGAAACTGCGGAACGGGAACCGCACGTTTGACTGACCGGTTCGCGTACGGCTGGGCATTCACGGCGTCGTTGTCCGCAGGCAGACGCGACGTGGATGCCGATTTTGTCTGGGCCGTTATCGGGGCGTTTGTCGCCGCAAGGGAAGCGGATTGCGGGTTCGTCGCGTTGCCGTTCGCATCGATGTGCGCGCCCGAGGCCAGGTCTGACAGACGCTTGCAATACAGCATGGTCTGCGAGGCGCAATCGGGCCACATCAAGGTGGCCGCCACCGCATAGTCGAGCGGACTTTTGGCGGACGCGACCCGCGTCCACATCTCGTGCCAGAGCGCCATGCCTTTCGTGAGCGCTTCGGCGTGTGCCAGAGCGAATGCCTCCCACGTCGACGGCAAACGATAAGACGGCACCTGTCCTTCCCATGATCCCGGTGCCGTGGCGTGCAGATCAGAACGAGCGGTATTCATGTCTGTCTCCTGGTTGCTGAAAAAGCGGCATCTCGACGCGTGTTGCCGCGCGTCCGGCGCGATGCAAGCAGCTTCGACATCGACTCTAGACCCCGCTTCGCGTTGCCGCTTGAGGCACATCAAGTTTTGGATTCCGCGCCCGGTGTCAGCGTGACGCGCATGAGGTGGGGCACGTCGACGACCGTTGATACAAATCAATTCCGCCATCGCGCGAGCATCGAATATAGAAGCATGCCCGGCGTACGCGCCGGAACACGATGAGGGAAGGCGATGAACCGCAACATGGCACACGACACGGCACCGGTCGCATTGGAACGAGTCCTGGTTGCCGCCGAGGGCGGCGCGGGCCTCATCGGATTGACGCGATTCGCGTTGCGATTTGCAGCGCCCGACGCGCTGGTGCGACTCGTCGATGTGATCTGCAACCCGGCCGCGCTGGTCCCGACGCTTCTGCTGTCATATCCGGACTGGAGCGAAGCCCATCGCGCGATGCTGCGTGCGTCACAAGCCCGTCTCGATCAGGCGGCGCATGGCGCGGCAGAATTCGTGGCGCGTCCGGAGACCGAGCTGATCGACCTCGCAGAGATGCATCGTCACGCGACCGACGCGTTGAGCGACGCAGCCCGGAATTGGCACACAGATCTGATCGCCGTCGCTTCGCATCCACGCAGTCACCGTTGGGCGTGCAGGCTCGATCCCGAGGAACTCGTCGCCGTGTCGCATTGCCCGGTGCTGCACGTGCCGACCGCGTGCCTCGGCGGTATAGACGCAGGCGTGGCGCGCGTGCTGGTTGCCGTCGATGGTTCTGAAGCCTGCATGGCGGCGCTACGTCTTGCGGCGCACATCGTGCCCACGGCCGCCGCGTTCAGGGTGATCTACGTGGCGGACGGCCGTTCAGGGCTGAGAGACCTGCTGCCGCGCGGCTTTTTCCATCACGACGGCACACGCGCACTGGCCGACGCCCAGGCGTTGATGAAGCGCGCGTCGCGGCCGGTGGAAGCGGTGGTCGCCGAAACGGACCTCGAATATGACGACGTCGCGAGCGTCATTCTGCGCGAAGCGAAGCAGTGGCAGGCCGACCTCGTGGTGATGTCGTCGAGCAGCCGGCCGATGCTCAAGCATCCGCTGCCGGGACATGTCGTCTCGCACACGCTGCGGGATGCCGAGTGTCCCGTGCTCGTCTGTCCGCCCCAGGCGGGGCGGGCGACGCACGCCGAGTCAGCAGGCAATGACGCGCAGCCGGCGGCGACGCCGGAAGGCGTGGTTTCGCCACCGCCCGCGTTTCTTTGAATTGTCGTTCGTGCATTCGTTGCGGAGGAGTCGATCATGTACAAGCGGATTATGGTTGCGCTGGACGGCAGCAAGTCAAGCGCGCACGTGCTGGAAGAGGCCGTGAAGATGGCGGGTCTCACGCAGGGCACCGTTCACGCCGTCTATGTCGTCGACAAGTCGCCGCTCTTCAACTATGCGGGGTACTACGATCCGATCGCGCTCGTCGATGCGCTGCGCAAGGATGGCCGGGAGACGCTCCAGAACGCGGAAGCAGCGTGCAAGGCGGCGGGCGTCGCGTGCGAAGCGGAGCTGATCGAAACCGAGCGGCTCTCCGAGGACGTCGCAGAGACGCTTCGACACTACGCTGCCCGCACCGGCGCGGAACTGGCCGTGCTCGGCACGCACGGCCGTCGAGGCGTGCGCCGCGTCGTGCTCGGCAGCGTCGCCGAGCGCTTCGTCCGCTTCGCCGAATGTCCCGTGTTGCTCGTCCGTGGCGTCGAGTCCAGGCAAGAGTCCAGGCAAGAGTCCGGGACGGACGCCTGACCCAAGAGCGGATCATGCCTCGCCAGCCATCCAGGATCGTGCTGGCGCGCGCCGGGGTGTAGGTGTCTTTGGGCGCGCTCGTCGGGACGATTCACGGGCTGATTCGACGGCGTTATCGCGTTCCGCAGGCGCGTCGAGAGGCCTTGCGCCGGCAGCCGGGCATCGAATCACGCATACGAAACTGCGCGTCTGCGGCTGCCATGCGCCGCAGGCGTGCTGTGAGCCGCTTTAGCGGTCGGACAATCGTGGCCATGTGCGTGGCCTGCTTACTTCAAGGAGAGGTGCAATGAGCAATTTGACGCGGTTTGACCCGTTCTCGATGGACCCTGTCGTTGCGGATCTGTTTCACGGTTTCTTCCGCCCCATGCGTTCGATGACGACGAGCCAGGACACCGAGCTTGCGTCGATGAAGATCGATGTGACGGAGAGCGACAGCGCCTATACGGTGAAGGCAGAGCTTCCGGGCGTCGACAAGAAGGATATCGACGTGCAGATCGACGGACGCGTCGTCTCGATCAACGCGAAGGTCGAGCGCAACAAGGAAGAGAAGGATGGCGAGCGCGTCATCCGGCGCGAGCGCTATTCCGGGGCGATCAGCCGCTCGTTCTCGCTCGCGGGCGAAGTCGATGACGCCAACGCAAAGGCGGAGTACAAGGACGGCGTGCTGTCGTTGAGCCTGCCGAAGCGGGCACCGACCGACCAGAAGCGTCTGACGATCAGTTGAGCGGTGGTGGGGCCTTCATTCGCCGGTTGCACGCGCCGGAAAACAAGGTGCCGACAGTGCGTCGAAGCGATGCACGAAATGGTATGGCTGACGGGAGGCGAGGCGGGCTTGAGTGGCAGGCCCGCCATTTTTCATCCGCATTGATGCGGCGGTCTATAGCGGGTGTGCCCGAGTTTTGCCCGATTGCGCGGCGCCCTGCATTGCGGGCGCCGCGGTGACATTGGAATCACGTTAAGACAGCGAAGATGCGCGTGGTTGATCTGAATCAGTCCGCTCAAGCGAAGCGACGACGTGGATAGCGCTCAAGAAGGGCGCGACCATCGAGGTGTGAACGTTTGGGCGGTCCATGCGCTTCTGCATGGCCGCCGCTTTTCCTATAACCCGTTGAGTTCGGCCGACTGCTGATAGACGGGCACCTCGCAAGCCCACCCGAATGTCTCCGAGATGCGGCGCCGCATCGCATCCGCGGCCGCCGGCTCGCCGTGCGTCACGAAAGTGCGCGCGGGCGGGTCCCGCAGACTCGATAGCCATTGCAGCATCTCCCGGTAGTCCGCATGCGCCGACAGCGACGTAATCGATACGACATTGGCGCGCACGCGAACATATTCGCCGTGCAGCTTGATCGAGCCTTCGTGCGCGGCGAGCGCTGCGCCACGCGTGCCCGCCGCCTGAAATCCGACGAGCGCAATGGTATTGCGCGGATCGGATGCGTAGAGGCGCAGGTGATGCAGTACCCGGCCGCCCGTCGCCATTCCGCTACCTGCAATGATCACCATCGGTCCGTTGTGAGAGGCAATCGTCTTCGACTGTTCGACGGTTCGGGTCATGATCGCCACCTTGTCCATCGCGTTCGCTTCGGAGATGGTCAACCGATGCTCGTCGAGGTGTTTCCGGTAGACATCCGTGACGCTTGTCGCCATCGGGCTGTCGAGGTAGACGGGCACATTCGGCATACGCCCCTCCTCTTTCAGCTTCGAGATGTAGTAAAGGATTTCCTGGGTTCGCCCGACCGCGAAGCACGGCATCACGACGACACCGCCTTTCGCAAAGGTCTTGGTGAACAGCTGCGCCAGTTCGTCTTTGGGATGAGTGTCGGGGTGCAGACGGTCGCCGTAGGTCGATTCGACGACGAGATAGTCCGCGTGCGCCAGCGGTGTCGGTTCGCGCATGATGGGGTCTTCCGGCCGTCCCACGTCTCCCGAGAACGCAAGCACATAGTGATTGCGGCACGCGACAACGCTTCCCGCGCCGAGGATGTGACCAACGGGCAGAAACCGGAACCAGATGTCATGCAGCAACTCGACGGGGGTGTCGAAAGGGCGCGGCACGAACAGTCGCAGCGCGCGTTCCGCGTCTTCGAGGGTGTATAACGGCAGCGCGGGATGGTGCTTCGAGAACCCATGGCGGTTCGCGAAATCCGCTTCTTCCTCCTGCAGTCTCGCGCTGTCGCGCAGCATGATCTCGCAGAGGGCGGCTGTCCCTGGCGTGCAGTACACGGGGCCGCGAAAACCATTGCGTACGAGCAATGGCAGATAGCCGCTGTGATCGATATGTGCGTGGGTCAGTATCACAGCGTCGATCGAATCCGCCGGCACGGGTAGCGGCACCCAGTTGCGCATCCGCAGATTCTTGACGCCCTGAAAAAGCCCGCAATCGACAAGAATCCGCGCGCCGGGTTCTTCCAGCAGATACTTCGAGCCGGTCACGGTTTCGCTCGCACCGAGAAAGGTCAGCTTCATCGCGCCTCCGCAGACAGATGGATGTTCACACGCTCCATTGCATCCGATGTAGCCGTGATGCCATTGATCCAGGTCATCAACGGGTCGCGCGTACGGTTGAACGGAAAACGCTGGCGCACGCGCACGCCGCCTTGACTTGCGTCAATCGCGCGCCCGTCGCGGGTGTTAGCCTGGTGTAACCGGTAGATGTGCTGGAGACGGCAATGGTCAGGATACTTGCGCTCGGATGTGGATTCATTGCGCTGGCCGGTGTGGTCGCGCTTGCGGTGATGTACTACGTCATCTGGAAAAACGCCGACTGATCGGCCGCCGCGCGCATTTCTCAGGAGATCAGACAAATGAAACGCTTCGACCACATGTTGCGTACGGTGTCCATCGTGCTTTGCTTCGGCACGGCGAGCATCGCCGTGTCCGCGCAATCGCTTCCGGAAGCGGTCAGCACGAACGGTGTACTGTATATGACGGGAGGCGTCGGCGAAGACGAAGCTAAGGCATTTCTCTCGCTCGCCCCGCGCTACAGTCTTCGCATGATGTTCACGTCGCCCGGCGGCGGCTATCTCGCAGACGTCGGCGTCCGCATTGCCGATGCGGGCGGGAAGACGCTTCTCGACACGCGCACGGGAGGGCCGTTCCTGTACATCATGCTTCCGGCCGGGCGCTATCGCGTCATCGCGAATGCAGGGGGCCCGGAAGTGGCCCGGTGGGTGACCGTGCCTCGTCGCGGCGGCACGGATTTTCATCTGCCGCTCGAAGAGCGCGCCGCGCGGGGCACGAACGCGAACTGTCCGCGTTGTCGGCCGTCGGCGGGGCTCTAGCGGGCGACCGTTCATGAGACGCGAAGATACGCCATCGGTGGTGTTCGTCGGCGATGCGGCAACTCGATCGACACGCGGCGCGAACCCGGCCATCGGTCTGACGACGGCCGAAGTCGTCGCGTTGCGCGCCGTGCACGGCCGCAATGTGATTGCCTCCGCCTCGCGCAACCTGTGGTGGAGCACAGTGCGCGATGTGCTCGCCGAGCCGATGTTCGTGCTGCTGATCATCGCGGCCGTGCTGTACGGTCTGCTGGGCGACAGGCCGCAAGCGATGACGCTGCTTGCATTCGTCGTGGCGGAAGTAGCGCTGACCATGTTCCAGAGTCATCGCACGGCAAGCGTGCTGCGCGCGCTGCGCGACCTGTCGGCGCCGCGGGCTCACGTGCTGCGCGATGGGATACGGACTTCCGTGTCGGCGGTGGAACTCGTTCCCGGCGATGTCGTTTTCGTCGAAGAAGGTGCGAAAGTGCCTGCCGACGGCCTGGTGGTGGAAGCGCACGAACTCAGCGTGGACGAGTCGCTGCTCACGGGCGAATCCATCGCGGTCGACAAGTTTCCATGTTCGCCCGACGACGGCACACTGCCCGCCGCCATGTCGAACGCGCTGTTCTCGGGCACGATGGTCGTCCGGGGCCAAGGGTGCATGAGCGTGACTGCAATCGGCGCGAAGACGCAGCTCGGCCAGATCGGCATGCAGCTTGCCGATGTGAAAGAGGCGCCATCGCCGCTGCAGCGCGAGATCCGTACATTCGTCAGGCGTTTCGCCACCCTGGCAATGCTGATCTGCGCGTTGCTGGTTCTTGCGTACCGCTGGCGCACGGATGCGTGGTTGCCGGGACTGCTGGCGGGCATCACGCTCGCGATTAGCATCTTGCCCGAAGAGCTTCCCGTCATCATGACCGTCTTCATGGCGCTGGGTGCGCGCCGGATCGTCGCCGAGGGCGTGTTGACGCGGCGGCTCAGCGCGATCGAGACGCTGGGGCAGACGTCTGTGCTGTGCGTCGACAAGACGGGCACGCTGACGCAAAACCGCATGTCGGTGCGCGTGCTGTACGCGAACGGCGACGAAGCCTGGATCAGCAACGACGCGCCGGAAATTCGCCCCGTATTTCATGAATTGATCGAGTATCTTGTGCTGGCAAGCGAGATCGAACCCGTCGACCCTATGGAGCGTGCGTTTCACGAGGCAGGAAATGCATACCTCGCCGATACGGGCCGCTTGCACCGGCATTGGTCGCTCGTGCAGGAGTACGCGCTGACGCCCGACTTGCCTGCAATGTCGCACGGCTGGCAGACCGCCGATGGCGGCGATCTTCTGGTGGCGTGCAAGGGCGCACCCGAAGCGATCTGCTCACTGTGCGGAATGTCTCCTCACGACTCGAAAGCGTTGCTCGAGCGGGCGACACGGATGGCGGAGAACGGATTGCGCGTGCTCGGGGTGGCGCGAGCACGTCATCGCGGCGAAACATGGCCCGCCAGACAGCATGACTTCGATTTCACGTTCGTGGGTCTGGTTGGCTTGCTCGACCCTGTGCGCCCCGAAGTCGCGGGCGCGATTGCCGAGTGCAAGGCAGCCGGCGTGCGTGTCGTGATGATTACAGGCGACTATCCGTCGACGGCGCGCGCGATCGCCACGGAAGTCGGCATCGATGCCGCGCACGTGATGTCAGGTGCCGAACTCGCCGCAATGGACGACGCGGCTTTGCAACGGGTGATAAGCGACACGAGCGTGTTCGCGCGCGTGACACCCGAGCAGAAGTTGCGGCTGGTGAATGCATTTCGCCGCGCCGGCGAGGTCGTCGCCATGACGGGAGATGGAGTCAACGACGCGCCGGCACTGAAGGCGGCGCATATCGGCATTGCGATGGGCCGGCGCGGCGCCGAGGTGGCACGCGAGGTCGCGTCGCTCGTGCTATTGCGGGACGACTTCACGCCGATCGTATTGGCCATTCGTCTCGGCCGGCGCATCTATGCGAATCTGAAACAGGCGATCAGCTTTTCGGTTGCCGCGCATTTGCCCATGATCGCCGCCGCGACGATTCCCGTTCTCGCCGGCTGGCCACCGATGCTTGGACCGGTGCACATTGTGGCGCTCGAAATGATCATTGCGCCCGTGTGCTCCATCGTGTTCGAAAATGAGCGCGAAAAGCCGACAGTCATGCACGAACCGCCGAGGCGCACCGGCGAGCGGCTGATGACCAACCGGGCGCTCGCGGCCAGCGTGATGATCGGATGCGCGGTGGGCCTGGCTGTGGTCCTGGCGTATGCCTCGATGCTGTTGCGTGGATTCGATGCTGCGGCTGCGCGAACCGTGGCCTTCCCAATGCTCGTGCTGGGCAACGTAAGCATCATGACGGCTGTGCGACTGCGGGCGAGAGGCGCCGTGCCGCGCCATCTGAGGGATACCAATCCGTATGGATGGGCCGTTGCGGGTTTTGCGCTGGTCGCGCTTTGCATGCTGCTGATGGTGCCCGCGATAGCGCGTGTCTTTGGTCTGCACGCGGTGCTGGCCTGGCCGCAGTGATGGCAGCCGAAGGGATACGGGAGAGGCGATCGACGTGAAATATCTGCTGTTCCTGTTCGCCGCGGTGTTCGTGTTGAACCTGATCCCCGCGTTCGCGCCGCCGACCTGGCTCGCGATGTCCTGGATCGGGTTTCAGCGTCCCGAAGCCAATCCCCTGCTGATCGCGCTCGTCGCGGCCTGCGCGGCGACTTGTGCGCGTCTGGTGCTCGCGCGCAGCGCGGGACGATTGGTGCGTAGCAAATGGCTGCGGGAGGCCGACCGCGAGAACATCGACGTACTCAAGTCACGTCTGAGCCAGCACAGGGCCGCGACGGCGGGCGCCATTCTGCTGTACGCGTTCAGCCCGTTGCCGTCGAATTACCTGTTCATCGCGTATGGTCTGATGCGCGCGAATCTCTGGCTGATAGGCGTGCCTTTTTTTGTCGGGCGTGTGGCGAGTTACGCGGCGTGGGCCAGTCTCGCGCAGTGGGTGCACGGTTTTGTCGATCCCGAGTCGGAGTTCGAGGGCACGTTTTTCAGCCTTTATTTCATAGCGTCACAACTCGCTACGATCGGACTGGTTGTGCTTTTCGTCCGCCTGGACTGGAGCCTGCTGCTTCATGAGCGACGATTGCGGCTGCGGCCTGCACGTTGGCAAAGGGAAGGCGTAGCGGCCCGCACGAGCAAACACCGGCCATCAGCGCGAAACAAGGCGCCGTAGAAACGGCGCCCGGCGTCACGTTCTGGCTAGTGCGCCGTCGCTTCGCCGCCGCGCGCAAGCAGCATCGGCGTATCGACGAGCCGCGCGGTGCGGGCGGCCACGCTGCCGAGAAACCATCGCGCGATACCGCGTCTGCCATGCGTGCCGAGAACGAGCAGGTCGCCATGCCACTCTGCCGTGTCCCGTACGATTGTGTGCGGAACATCGTCGTGGGTGGTATGCGTCTTGATGAGGGCGGTCTCTGCGCTGCGGCCCTGATCGGCGCAGATGCGCGCAGCGCGCTCGAGGGCGGCATGACCCTGCTCCAGATACGCGCTTTCCAATGTGTCGGCGGCACCGCCATCGAACAGATGGACTGCCCGGTCCACGACGTAGACCGCGCGCAGCAGCGTGTCCGGCGTCGCCAACTGCAGACCGGTTTGCAAGGCGGCGAGCGAGCAGGCGCTGCCATCCAGTGCAAAGACCATACGCTCGGGCGGCCGATCCGTAGGAACACGGCCATCTTCTGGCACGAGCAGCAAAGAGCAGGTCGCACGCCGCGCCACCGGCTCCGATACCGTCCCTTCAATCCAGCGCAAAAGACCATGATGATGCCGCATGCCCATTACGAGCAGGTCCGCGTTCCAGTGCGATGCGGTAGTGAGCAATGCATCGGCCGTATTGCCGCTATGCACGGAGAGATCGACCAGTCCAAACTCCAACTCTATCCCGGCGAACATCCCTTCGATTTTCGCAAGCGCGACGCGCGCATCGCCGATGATCTCGTCTCTTGCTGCAGCCAGGAAACCTTGAGTCGTCGCGCCGAGAGGAAACAGCGTGCGCGGGTTCTGGGCAACCGTTACCAGCCTGATTTTTGCACGGCCGGCGAACAATGCTTTTGCATATCCGGCTGCGCGCAATGTCGCCTCCGAGTCATCCACGGCCAGCATGACGCGCTGAAACGCGCTCTTCGGGGCGGTCATGCCAAGGTCCGATGTTTGCGTCATGATGCTCCTCCGTTTCAGGCTGCACTTCATGGATGGATTCTCCATTCGGCGAAGGGTGCCCGATTGATCCTGGTCAAATTCTCATGCGCTACGCTGCGCCAGTACGGGTGCATTCAGTGCGTTAGAAACAGAGTCGCGAAGGGCATGGTCATGAAGTCGGACGGTCTCCTGGGGCCTGAAATGCGTAGGCGCTCGTCGGTTTCGTAGACTTCGAGACCGGCCTTCTGGCTGTGCAGTCTTTCCAGCGCTTCGTCCGGAAAAAGACCTGCGAGTTCGGCGAGCGCGCCGCTGCCTGCAGGTGCCTGGTGAACCACACTGCGCGACGAACGGCGCAAGCGTGCCATCAACTATAGGACATCTCGCGTGCTGTGTTTGGCGGCTGTTTGCATCTGGGCACGCTATCGACGAATGAGCTTCGCCCATTCCGATTGAAAAAATCACGCGCACCGTTTACGCACTCGTGACCGTAGTGTCAAAGCTTTAAGTCGACCTGTCAGGACCCGGTTGACCTACGTCAATCGCGGTGCTGCATGGCCGACTCACTATTGAGGTCACTTCGGCGCAAGATGCCCGGCGCAGCGTAGCCAGGCAACTTCGATTTCCGCAGACAAGCGCGAATCTTCGTGTAAACCCGGGCGCGAGAAATCGTTTGCCGTAAGAACCGGGTAAGCGCGTGCTCTTAACGTAACGCTGAGCGCATCAGAAGAACGACGCATCGAAACGCATGCGCGAATGCATTGCACCACTTCCGTTTCAGGACACCAGGTGCACATAGATGCCCCTCCTCACGACCAAGGTCGGAAGAGGGGGCTAGTCAGTCAGCGAAAGCTGTCGATGCAGGAGACGAAGATGGATCTGAAACTCGCAGAGAAAATCAAATCGAACGCGGCATACCGCGAACTGGTGCGAAAGCGCTCAAGGCTCGGGTGGACGCTGACCACCCTCGTGCTGGTCGTGTATTACGGCTATGTTCTGCTGATTGCGTTCGACAAGCAGTTCCTTGCTGCAAAGATGGGCGCGGGCGTGATGACATGGGGAATGCCGGTCGGACTGTTTGTCATCGTGTTCACGGTGGTCGTCACGGGGTTCTACGTGCGTCGCGCCAACAGCACATACGACCAGCTCACCGAGCAGATCAAGCGGGAGGCAGCATGAACGCACGACGTCTTCTCGCGCTCGCGGCGCTGTCTGTCGTCTCATTGCGCTGCTTTGCCGCTGGCGCAGACATGGGGCAGACGGTCAAGCAGGCGACCAACTGGACGGCCATCACGATGTTCGTTGTATTCGTCGTCGCGACACTCTTTATCACCAAGTGGGCGGCAAGACGGACGCGCTCGGCCGCGGAGTTTTACACAGCAGGCGGCGGCATCACGGGGTTTCAGAACGGACTTGCGATCGCCGGGGACTTCATGTCGGCCGCTTCGTTCCTGGGCATCTCGGCGGCCGTCTATGCAAACGGCTATGACGGTCTCATCTATTCGATCGGCTTTCTGGTGGGTTGGCCGATCATCACTTTCCTGATGGCTGAAAGGCTGCGCAATCTCGGCCGGTTCACCTTTGCCGACGTGGCGGCATATCGCTTCAGGCAGGCGCCGATCCGCGCGTTCGCCGCTTCGGGTACGCTCGTCGTCGTGGCGTTCTATCTGATCGCGCAGATGGTGGGTGCAGGGCAGTTGATCAAATTGCTGTTTGGCCTCGAGTACTGGATCGCCGTGGTAATCGTGGGCGCGCTCATGATGGTGTACGTGCTGTTCGGCGGCATGACGGCAACTACCTGGGTGCAGATCATCAAGGCGTGCCTGCTCCTTGCGGGTGCCTCGTTCATGGCGTTCATGGTGCTATGGCAGTTTCATTTCAGCCCCGAAGCGCTGTTCGCGAAGGCCGTCGAGGTGCATGAGAAGAAGGCGTCCATCATGGGCCCCGGCAATTTCATCAAGGACCCGATATCGGCGATCTCGTTCGGCATCGCGCTGATGTTCGGCACAGCCGGGCTGCCGCATATCCTGATGCGCTTCTTTACCGTGCCGAATGCGAAGGAGGCGCGCAAGTCCGTGTTCTGGGCCACGACATGGATCGGCTACTTCTATATTCTGACCTTCATCATCGGGTTCGGCGCGATCGTACTGGTGAGCACGAATCCCGTCTTTAAAGATGCTGCGGGCAAATTGCTGGGCGGGACAAACATGGCTGCTGTGCATCTCGCGAGTGCTGTAGGCGGCAACGTGTTTCTTGGCTTTATTTCCGCTGTTGCGTTTGCGACGATTCTTGCCGTCGTCGCGGGTCTCACGCTCGCCGGCGCATCGGCGGTGTCGCACGATCTGTATGCGACCGTCTTCAAGCACGGTAAGGCGCCGAGTGCGAATGAGCTGTTCGTATCGCGAGTCACGACGGTCGTGTTGGGTATTGTCGCTGTCGTGCTCGGGATCGTGTTCGAGAAGCAGAATATCGCGTTCATGGTCTCACTGGCTTTCGCCGTCGCGGCGTCGGCCAATTTCCCGGTGCTGTTCATGTCGGTGCTGTGGCGCGGCTGCACGACGCGCGGTGCAACCATTGGCGGCTTTCTCGGACTGATTTCAGCCGTGTTGCTGACGGTCCTCTCCAAGGCGGTCTGGGTTGACGTGTTCCACTTTTCGAACGCGCCTTTTCCTTACGCGTCGCCGGCACTCTTTTCGATGGCGATGGGCTTCGTCGGCATCTGGCTCTTCTCGGTGACGGACAAGTCCGCTCGCGGGCGCATCGACCAGGCCGGATTCGAGGCGCAGTCGGTACGCTCGGAGACTGGCATAGGAGCGGTGGAGGGAGCGAGTCACTAAACCGGCACTTGCGACGGGTCACGCCACTCAGGAATCAGGCGCGCAACCCCGTGACAAGTTGAATTTGATCGTCCCCCTTCCCGCAAGAAAGCCCGTGCGGGAAGTTGTCCCCTCCTTTGTCGGAGGGGTATTTTTTTCAGCGGGCACAGGGAATCGCGGCACGCGTTTATCCACGCCGTGTGAGGCATATTGACGATGCCGCATGGTTTGATTGCCTTGATCCAGATCAGATCGGCCGACCGTTGCATCACTATGCTGAAAGCCATACCGCGAAGGGCATGCCGCGTATCAGAGCCGCGATCCTGCATCGTTACGTCGCGATCCACACATCAAAGCAGAGCGCGGTTATGCAGATGAGAGTCGATATGAAGGTGCTTGAGAAGACTGCATTCGTCATGCATGTCTTCGTTGCGATCGTGCTGTTTGCTGTCGTGATCCACCGAAACTACCCTGAATTGTTGACACACGCGGCGTACGAGTCGGAGATATTCGCCGACGCTTATACCTCGACGTGTCTGCTTTCAGAATTAAACGCGTGCACGGCGCTTTAGGGACTCACGATGCGGGCTTTCGATTTTTATTCTCCGCTCTGTCGTCCGCGTATCGGCAACCGGATCACATCGACGTGACCTGGCAGGTCTCCCGCCAGTTCGTTTTCCGCATAACTGAAATACAGTACTGTCAGTCGGTTCGGGTCAAGAATCCGGAATATATGCAGGAGATTGAAAATGGGATCGACGGAAGCGTCGAAGACTTGCGCTTGACGAGGGATCTTGTTCGGCGTTTCCAGTTTACCCACCTGATGGCAGGAAACTTGAACGTCAGGCGTAGGCGGAGCGCTACCGCCAAAGCCGTTTTCGTCATCGGATCTGGAAACATAACAGGTCACGCCTTTCAGGAGCGGGTCGTCATAGGCGGATACTCTGATCTGCCCGCCATAGCGATGGGAGTGAGTCGCGATTTTCGCCAGATCCTCGCCATGAACTGGTAACGCCGCGCACGGCAACAGTGCTGCCAACATCCAGGGAATCGAAAAGCGCCGTGTCATGATGTGTCTCCTACGAACTGCCTGGCTGGTTGTGGACTTGTTTGAGCCAGCTTACGAGCACACGTGTCTGCCTCATTGACCGACGTCAACGAGGGGCGAATGCGCCCCCTGGCTGATCTTCAGGAAGTGACGGGACTGATGAAGTCCAGTCTCTACAAGGCGTTTGACAGCAAGGAAGGACTGTTCCGGCGGGTCGTCGAGCGCTATCACCGCGACCATCTGGGCTTTCGCGGGCAGGCGCTGGGGCAAGCGACGCCGAAGCTGATTGCCGAATCGCTGCTCAATGGCATCGTCGGCCTGCATACGGGAAGAACACGCCTTCCGGTTGTCTGGTGACGCTCGCGGCCCTTGCGTGAAGCGCTGACGCGCGTCCGCTCGCCGATGAACTGTCGGAAAGCCGCGACGCGTTCGAGCGGCGCCTGCGTGCCCGCTTCGAGTCGGTGAAGGATGCAGGGCCGCTGCCGGCAGGCATGACGAGCCATGATGCTGCCGCGTTCCTGTCGACGCTCATCCAGGGGCTGGCCGTGCAGGCGAGAGGCGGCGCGACGCGTCGCCAGCTTCGTCAGCTGGTGGCCGCCGTGCTGAAGAGCTGGCCCGACGAGGCGCCCGGCGCGAAGCGTGCCGCTGGGCGTGCGAAAGGCGTGTAAGGGCCAAACGGCGGATCGCGCGGATAGCGTCATGCGCAGCACCGGCATGCCCGGCGGCGCCTGGGTCAATGTGCGCCGGACGCGTCCCCACCACCGCCGCCGCGCGCGGGCCGCGTGATCCAGATGAGCGGGATGATCAGCACGAAGATGATCGCCGACGCGTAGAAGATGTCGTTGAGTCCCATCATCGCGGCCTGCGTATTGACGGTGAAATCGAACAGCGCATTCGACGACGACGGGCTGATGTGCAGCAGGGACTGCGTTGCGTCCATCGATTGCGCGAACACGGGGTTGTTCGCGTTGGCCTGCTCGGTCAGCCGCTCGTGATGCAGGATGGTGCGGTTGTTCCAGGCGGTGCCCGCAATCGAGGTCCCCACCGCGCCGCAGAACACCCGGACGAAATTCGACAGGCCCGCCGCGGCCGGCACTTTCGGGCCCGGCTGGCCCGACAGGATGATGGCCGTCAGCGGCACGAAGAACATCGCCATGGGGATCCCTTGCAGCAGTGTGGGCAGCACGAGGTGCCACGTGTCGATCTCGACCACGTAGTTCGAGCGCATGAAGAACACGATCGCGAAGCCGATGAACGCGAGCGTCGCAATGATGCGCGCGTCGGAGCGCGGCAGCACGCGGCCCATCACGGGCGCGAGGATCACCGCGAAGATGCCGAGCGGCGCCGTGACGAGGCCGGCATCGACGGAGCGGTAATTCAGGTACTCCTGCATCCATTGCGGCAATAGCACGAGGTTGCCGAAGAACACGCCGTACGCGACCGAAATCGCGACCGTGCCGCCGAGAAAGTTGCGCTGCGTGAACAGCCTGAGATCGACGATAGGGTTGGGCTCCGTCAGCTCCCATACAAGGAAGAACGCGAAGCTGATCACGGCCGTGACCGCTAGCGCGACGATCACAGGCGAGCCGAACCAGTCGAGATCCTTGCCCTTGTCGAGCATGATTTGCAGTGACGCGACCCATGTGATCAGCAGGCCGAGACCGACGACGTCGATGGGCAGCTTGCGCGTGGGCGTTTCCCGCGTGCGGTAGATCATCCAGGTGACGCCCGCCGCGAAAATACCGACGGGAATGTTGATGTAGAAGATCCACGACCACGAGTAACTATCGGTGATCCAGCCGCCGAGCGCGGGGCCCGCAATCGGGCCGACGGTCGCCGTCATCGCCCAGAGCGCGAGCGCCGTCGACGATTTTTCCTTCGGCCACGAACTGAGCAGAATGGCTTGCGACAGCGGAATCAGCGGGCCCGCCACCACGCCCTGAAACACCCGCGCGAGCAGCAGAATGGGCAGCGACGGCGCGACACCGCACAGCCACGACGCGAGCACGAAGCCGAGAATCGCGCTGACGAACAGCTTGATCTGCCCGAAGCGCTGCGTGAACCAGCCTGTCAGCGGAATCGACACGGCGTTCGACGCCGCGAACACGGTGATGACCCACGTGCCTTCGTCGACGGACACGCCGAGGTTGCCGGAGATGGTCGGAATCGCGACGTTCGCGATCGACGTGTCCAGCACGTTCATGAAGACGGCGAGCGCGACGGCGAAGGTCGCGAGCGCCAGCTGCCCGCCCCACAGCGGTGCCGTGGCCGCACCGGGCGGGCCGGGCGGCGTGGCGGGCTTCGGTGCGGACGGCGCGTCGGGTTGATTCGGCTCGCTCAAACGGTTCTCCGGCGGTGGGCGGACACGGGCGCATACGAGGGGCGCGGGGCACGGTCGCACGACGTGACGGTATCGGCAACATGCAGCTGTGCGCGGCGCAACATGCGGATGATAGTCGCATCCATCGAAACGCATCGGCGAGTCATGCAGGCGCTAGCGCAGAGCGCATCAGAAAGGGCTTGTCCAGTGCGGCGTCGCGCCCGAATGTCAGTTGTTGGGCGCCACTGACGCTTTGTGCAAAATACGCGCGAAAATATGACGTGCGGCGTATGCTGCCGCCTGCGCGTGACACGGCGGCGCAATGCCCGGCGTGCACGTCGCGCACCACGAAAGGATGAAGGCGATGGACTGGGAACAATTCGACAACGGCTGGCGGCTCGCGCCCGCCGAAGGACGGGCAACGGCGCTGGTCGTGCTGTTGCATGGCGTCGGCAGCAATGCTCAGGACCTCGTGCCCCTCGCGGACATCTGGCGCGAAGCGCTGCCGCACGCGGCGTTCGTGTCGCTCGACGGCAGCGAGCCGTTCGACGGCGGCTTCGGCGGGCGTCAATGGTTCAGCCTGCGCGATGTCGATGCGAACAACCGTCCGGGCCGCGTCGCGGCCGCGTGGCCCGCGCTGCAAGCAACGCTGGACACCGAACTCGCGCACTGGGGCCTGGACTACGGCCAACTGGCGCTGGTGGGTTTCTCGCAGGGCTCGATGATGTCGCTGCATCACGTCGCGACGAACCCGCAGGGCGCGGCCGTCGTGGTCGCGTTTTCGGGGCGGCTCGCATCGCCCGTGACCGCGAAGAGCGCCACGCCCGTGACGCTGATCCACGGCGACGCCGACAACGTGATTCCCGTCGACGAAACCGAACGCGCGGCCATTGCGCTGCACGACGCGGGCTTCGAAGTCGACGCGTACGCGCTGCCGGGCGTCGGCCACACCATCTCCGGCGACGGCGTCGCGCTTGGCCGCGAAGCCCTCGTGCGCGCGCTCGCGCCGCTTGCCGGGTCCTGACCGGTTGTTCATCCCGCCTCTGTGAGATCCGTCGAAAGGCCGGTCGACACGGCCGCCGATGAGCGGTCGTGCATGCGGCCGTAAGCGGCCGTAAGCGGCTGTAAGGCGCGTTTCCGAATCAATCTTCCTAAAGTTCGCTGGGCAATTGCCGATATGCGCTCTAGAGCCGGAAAAACTTTCCGACGCACGAACGCGCCGGATCGTCGCGCCGTACGTTTGACATTTTTGCTGCCGGTGAGGCAGTTCACTCCTTTTAAAAGAGCCTGAACATGGCCAGATCGAATGCGCAGTCATCGTTGTTTGGACGCCTGTTGCGCCAGTCCGTGGCGGTCGATCTCGGCACGGCCAACACGCTGATCTACACCGACGACGGCGGCATCGTGCTCAACGAGCCGTCGGTCGTGTGCTTCGACAAGCACGAAGCGGCAGCGGGGAAGACCCGCGTCGCGCTGGTGGGCAGCGAGGCCAAGCAGATGCTGGGCCGCGTGCCCGTCAACATGGAAGCGGTGCGGCCGATGCGCCACGGTGTGATCGCCAATTTCCCCGCGGCTGAGCACATGATCCGGCAGTTCGTCGACATGGCGCGCCCGCGGCCGTTCTTCGCGCGCCGCGCCGCGTTCACGATCTGCGTGCCGTCGGGCGCGACCCAGGTCGAGCGCCGCGCGATCCGCGAGGCGGCCCACGCCGCGGGCGCGTGGAAAGTGAACCTGATCGACGAGTCGCTGGCCTCGGCCGTGGGCGCGGGCTTGCCCGTGTCGGCGCCGACGGGCTCGATGGTGGTCGACATCGGCGGCGGCACGACGGAAATCGGCGTGATCGCGCTGGGCGGCACCGCCTACAACGGCTCGATCCGCATCGGCGGCGACCAGCTCGACGCGGCGATCATCAAGCACGTGCGCACCAACTTCGGCGTGCTGCTCGGCGATCAGACGGCGGAACTCGTGAAGAAGACGATCGGCTCGGCGCTCGCCATTGTGCCGCCCGACACGATGCGCGCGACGGGCCGCGGCGTCGACGACGGCCTGCCGCGCACGGTCGAGCTGTCGACACAGGACGTCGTCGACGCCATCGCCGCGCCGCTGCGCCAGATGCTGGCCGCCGTGAAGGGCGCGCTGGAAAATGCGCCGCCCGAACTCGTCACCGACATCGCGGATGCAGGCATCGTGCTGACGGGCGGCGGCGCGCTGCTCGGCAATCTCGACCGCTATTTCAGCAATGAGCTTGGCGTCGACGTGCGCGTGGCCGACGAGCCGCTGACGTGCGCCGTGCGCGGCGCCGGCGCGGCGGCGAGCGCAGGGCTGCTCGACATGTCGGCGTACGACTGACGCAATCGTTTGACATGCTTCGCGCCGCGGCTCCGCAAGGCGAGCGTCGCGAACGCAGCGCACATTGGCGCTGCACGCGCGAAAGAAAGCGCTATGTGACAATCGGGCTTTGACGGCGCGCGCGTGATAACCGCGCGCCTTTTTCATTTGCCTTCTTCAGTGAATCAGACTTCCGCTTCGAACGCGCTCTCCATCCACTTGCCCAACGGCTTGCGTATGCCTTACGTCGAACAGGGCGAAGGCGAACTGCTGCTCTTCGTGCATGGCTCGCTGTGCGATTACCGTTACTGGGAACCGCAGCTCGCGGGCTTATCCAGGCGTTACCGATGCGTTGCCGTGAGCCTCACGCATTACTGGCCCGAAACGACAACGCCTGCTGACGTTCCGTTCAGCTGGAGCAATCACGCGGATGAAGTCGCGCAGTTCATCGAGCGGCTGGGCGCGGGGCCCGCGCATGTGATCGGGCATTCGCGCGGCGGATGTGTCGCGTATCACTGCGCGCGGCGTCACGCGCAACAGGTGAAGACGCTGACGCTCGCCGATCCCGGCGGCCCGTTGCAAACGGGCGACCGCGCGCCTGCCAATTTGCCCGAGACGGTCAACGCACTGCGTGCGCGCGCGGCACAGCTAATCGAAGAGGGTGAAGTGGAAGCGGGCTTGCAGCTATTCGTCGATTCGGTGAGCCGTCCGGGCTTCTGGGCGAAGAGCACGCCGGGCTTTCGGCGCATGGCCACGGACAACGCGTCGACGCTCGCGCGGCAGTTCCGTGATCCGCTGCCCGCCTACACGCGCGAGAACGCAGCGCAGGTGAAGTGCCCCGTGCTGCTGATCGACGGCGAGAAGAGCCCGCTGATGTTCCGCCGCACGGCCGAAACGCTGGCGTCGTGGCTGCCCGATGCGCGCCGCGAGACGGTGATGGGCGCATCGCATGGCATGAACCTCGCGCATCCCGCTGCTTTCAACCGTTTCGTCGACGCGTTCATTCAGGGCGCGAAACCTTCCTGACGTAGATAGCGCACCTGCGCCATTGGCGCCCGGCAGCGCGAACATGTCTGACGCGTCAGTCTTTTGCGTGCGCGTCGACATCGAGCGCGCGCTCGGCCGGTTCGCCCACGAGGCCGCGATAGTACAGATGGACACCGATCGCGAGCGAGTCGTGGCGGATTTCGTTAAAGGCCTTCCACGCTTTCACGGGCTCCTTGAACACGAGATAGTGCGCTTCATGCGAGATCAGGCGCGCGACCTGGTGCAGGCCGTGACCATGCAGACGATCGACGAGCGCATCGAGGCTGTGATGCGTGCGCGCGTCCGTGCGCGGGTAGAGCATGTGCAGAACGGCGACCTTCTCCGTTGCCAGCGCCGCCGACATCGCGAGCACGATGTCCTGGTGGTTCAGCGCCGTGACGGCGATGTCGTCGGCATCTTCGGTCGCGGGAAAGAGCGTGTCGATGTTCATGTTCATTTTGGTCGTTCCTGTGTCTGACTTTAAAAAAGACCCGCCGTAGTCACGGCGGGTCCAAGACAGCAATGTGTTTGCAGGGGAAGCGAAACACGAATCCAGTATCGCAAACGCCATCGCGTTTGGCGCCCCATCGGCGAGCAAAACATTGTTGCGCTGATCGCTCCAACTTTC
The DNA here is from genome assembly GCF_037126505.1 of Paraburkholderia bengalensis. Classification (NCBI taxonomy): domain Bacteria; kingdom Pseudomonadati; phylum Pseudomonadota; class Betaproteobacteria; order Burkholderiales; family Burkholderiaceae; genus Paraburkholderia; species Paraburkholderia bengalensis. Next base: position 2,785 of record NZ_JACFYJ010000042.1, on the reverse strand, counting down.
ATTTGTCTGTCGGCGCAAAGCCTTGTCTCTGTGTCGAGTATTGCGGTGTGCGAGATGGATTGTTGCGCGCGAGCGTGCCAATCAAGGCACCTGGCCGCCGTAAAATGCATGCGGCCGCCGGGTGCGGCGATCCGCACAGCCGCGCGCTTGCGCCTGTGCCGCGTAACGCGCGTCGCGGCCCTCGCATGTCATGCAATGCAATGTCGAAAGGAATCCCTGATGAACGTATCAACGACGAAAGCCACGCTGTCGTTTTCGAATAGCGACGAAAAGATCGAATTGCCGGTTTATAAAGGATCGATGGGTCCGGATGTGATCGACATTCGCAAGCTGTATGCGCAAACGGGCAAGTTCACCTACGACCCTGGCTTCATGTCGACGGCCTCGTGCAACTCGTCGATCACGTATATCGACGGCGACAAGGGCGAGCTGCTGTATCGCGGCTATCCCATCGACAGCCTCGCGTTGAACGCCGACTTCCTCGAAACGTGCTACCTGCTGCTCAAGGGCGAGCTGCCCACGCTGCAGCAGAAGAAAGAATTCGAAGAGACCGTCACGAAGCACACGATGGTGCACGAGCAGATGCACTTCTTCTTCCGGGGCTTTCGCCGCGATGCGCACCCGATGGCGATTCTGGTCGCCGCAGTCGGGGCGCTGTCGGCGTTCTATCACGACTCGCTCGATATTAACGACCCGACGCATCGCGACGTGTCCGCGATCCGCATGATCGCGAAGCTGCCTACGCTCGTGGCGATGGCTTACAAATATTCGATCGGCCAGCCGTTCGTGTACCCGCGCAACGACCTGTCGTACAGCGCGAACATCATGCACATGATGTTCTCGAACCCGGCTGAGGAGTACAAGGTCAATGACGTGCTGGTGCGCGCGCTCGACCGCATCCTGATCCTGCACGCCGATCACGAGCAGAACGCGTCCACGTCGACGGTGCGTCTGGCGGGTTCGTCGGGCGCGAACCCGTTTGCGTGTATCGCGGCCGGTATCGCGTGTCTGTGGGGCCCGGCGCACGGCGGCGCGAACGAAGCGGCGCTGAATATGCTGGAAGAAATCGGCTCGGTCGACAACATTCCGAAGTTCATCGAGCAGGTGAAGGACAAGAATTCGGGCGTGAAGCTGATGGGCTTCGGCCATCGTGTGTACAAGAACTACGATCCGCGCGCGAAGCTGATGCGTGAGACCTGCCACGAAGTGCTGAACGAACTGGGCCTGCACGACGACCCGCTGTTCAAGCTCGCGATGGCGCTCGAAAAAATCGCGCTGGAAGACGAATACTTCGTGTCGCGCAAGCTGTACCCGAACGTCGATTTCTACTCGGGCATCGTGCAGCGCGCACTCGGCATTCCGACAGCGATGTTCACCTGCATCTTCGCGCTCGCGCGCACCGTGGGCTGGATCGCGCAATGGACGGAAATGATCGCCGATCCCGAGCAGAAGATCGGCCGTCCGCGTCAGCTGTTCGTCGGCGAAACGCCGCGCGAGGCGAAGCCGATCGCAAAACGCTGAACTCGTTGAACATCGGCTGATACAAGGCTTGCTTTTGAACGCCGCTATCCGCGGCCTCGTCTGAAAATGCAGACGCCGCTTCCGCAAAAGGGAAGCGGCGTTTGTTTTTGTGGGCCTTGCGTGCTCAATTGAGAAGGACGACGAAGCAAATACCGCGCTCACGATCGCGTTGCGAAAATATCGGGTGCGCAGTGCACCAGCTGGCAAGCAACAGACACCGAAAAGACAGCACGACCCGTGCCAAATAGCAGGATTCGCAGCCGATTTCGCCTTTCAATGTAAATTTCATGAAGAATCGGGGCACCCGTCGTACTATCCTCTGTCCTACTTCCGCTAACCTTCTACAATCCCCGGAACGAAGTTCATCGGAACGAAGCCACCAGAACAGGAGCGAGCTGATGCAGGACCCAGAAGCACTCGGCGGGCTGACCCATCAGGGCGGCGTCGACTATCGCGGCGATGAGGCAGATGGCGCGTTCATTGCCCCGGAAAACCTGAACGTCGCGAGCGCGACGCAGCACGTGCTGAAGTCGGGCGGCACGTTCATCGTCAACGATCCCCTCGGCGACGTGACGGGCCATGACGACGGCCTGTTCGTCAACGATACCCGCGTGCTGTCGCAACTGCGCCTGACATTCGGCGGCCGTGCGCCGTCGCTGCTGTCGGGCAGCGTAAGCAGCGACAACACCTCATTCACCGCGCATCTGACCAATCGTCCGTTGCCGCCTCTTGGCGGCGACAGCACGCCCGAAGGCGTGATCCACGTCGAGCGCGTGCGCGTGCTGTCGGGCACCGTGATGAACGAGGCGATCGAGCTCACCAACTACGGCGCGACGGACGCCGTGGTGCCGCTGTCCATCTCGTTCGCGAGCGACTTCCGCGACATGTTCGAAGTGCGCGGCCTGAGGCGCGCGAAGCAGGGCAGCATCGAAGCGCCGCGCGTGCACAAGAACGAAGTGCTGCTCGGTTATATCGGCCTCGACGACGTCGCGCGCCGCGTGCGCGTCGCGTTCTCGCCGATGCCCGACAAGCTGCTCGCGGGGCGCGCCGACTACACGATCAAGCTGCCGGCGCAGGCCTGCGTGTCGATCTATCTGTCCGTGGCCGTGCAGGTCGAGGCGCACAAGGGTGCGCCCGACGTCGACGTGCCGCAATCCACGCATACCGTCACCGAGCTGCACGTGTCGCAGATCGACGCGGCACGGCCGCGCGTGGGCCGCTCCGCCGTGCGCGCGGCGCTCGTCGACGCGCACGTGCGCGAGCG